>JANODX010000081.1:0-2576 GCA_031412915.1 Vicinamibacteria bacterium
AAGTACTCGGTGACGTTCGGGGGAAGCCGATCGCATCCGGTCCCTGAGCTCGTCGAAGGGACCGGCGTTGGGGGTGGCTTCGACAAGCTCAGCCACCGGCATCCACCGGGTCTTGCAGGATCGCCCCACAACCATGTCGCACACCCATGAGAGGTCACCGCCATATGCTCGCTCGACGCCGGAGGCGCCTGAGCGCGCAGGCCGACACGCAGCGCCTTCCGGTCACAGTGTGGTTCCGGCGCCCTCCCTCCGGAGTCAGGAAGATGCCGGAGCCGAATGACGGAGCCGGTGGTCATGACCGCGACATCGCGCGCGGTGAGCGTGCGCCTGAGCACCGCGGCCCTCAGCCGCGCGTCCGGGCGTCCTCGCGCGCCTGAGACTCCGCGCTGTCCACCCAGAGCTGCCGGGTGACCCTGATCAGAACGAAACCGCTCACCCCGAGGACGCCGGTCAACATCCACGCCGTGGGCAGGCGGGAGGGATCGCCCGGCGCATAGAGGAAGTTGCCGATCGCGAAGAGGGACGACCAGATTACGAGACAGCCCGCAATCCAGCCGACGAACGCGGCCCCGATGCGATTCTCGACCGCGGCCTCGGCCTCCGAGATCCCCGCGGCCGCGCGCAACTCGGTCCACCCCGGACCGGCCGGCTTCACCTTCTGCACGAACGCGATCAGGGTCGCCCGATCGGTCATGGGCCCGACGAAGGCGGTGACGAGCCATGCCGCGGTGGTGATTCCCACCTGCACGATGGTCGTCGGCGCGAAGCCCGCCCCGGGCATGAAGTGCGGCACCAGGACCGAGGTGAGGAGAGACATCGCCATGGCCACGATCTCGCACCAGGCCGAAACGCGCCACCAGAACCAGCGCGCGATGTAGAGGAGCCCCGTCCCCGCGCCGATCGAGAGCAACACCTGGAAGGCCTGCTGGGCGGAACTCATGGTCAGGCTTAGCAACGCCGCCACCAGGTAGAGGATCAGGGTGGAGAGGCGGCCCGCGTTCACGTAGTGCGATTCCGCGGCATCCCTTCTGATGAAGCGACGGTAGAAGTCGTGCACCAGGTACGACGAGCCCCAGTTCAAGTGGGTGAGGATGGTCGATGAGTTCGCAGCCAGCAGTCCGCCGATCATGAGTCCGACGAAGCCCTGGGGCAGGAACATCAGCATGGCCGGGAAGGCCGAGTCATGGCCGATCAGCGCGGCGTCGGCATTCGGGAAGGCCGCCTTGATGGACGCGAGGTCGGGATAGACGATGAGGGAGCACAGCGCGGTGATGATCCAGGGCCAGGGACGCAGGACGTAGTGCGCCAGGTTGAAGAAGAGCGTCCCCCCGAGGGCGTCCTTCTCGGACTTCGACGCGAGCATGCGCTGGGCGATGTAGGAGCCGCCGCCGGGCTCGGAGCCGGGGTACCAGTTGGCCCACCAGCTGATCGCGACGGGCAGGATGAAGATCATCAGGGCCAGTTCCGACATGGAGAAGTTCGGCAGCAGGTCCAGAATCGGCTGCCCCGATCCGTCCGCGACCGACATCACGGGCTGGGCATGGGCGGCGGAGGACTGCACCACCTGCTGCGTCCGGAGCTTGAAGACAAGCTCCCTCAGTCCCACCCATGCGCTGGCCTCGCCGCCGAGGCGACGGCCCACTTCCACCAGGGAGAACCAGGCGGCCGCGAACACCGCGGTCATCTTGATGAAGAACTGGATCATGTCGATGACCAGGACACCCCACAGGCCGGAGTGCGCGGCGAAGACCACGTTCAGAATCCCGCAGATGACGATGGTCTGCCAGGCCGGCAGTCCGAAGAGGATGTTGGCGATCTTGCAGGCCGCGAGGGTCACCATCCCCATGATGAAGCAGTTGAAGAAGAGGCCGAGGTACACGGCGCGGAAGCCGCGCACGACCGAGGCCGAGGTCCCCGAATAGCGGAGCTCGTAGAACTCGAGGTCGGTCAGGACGCCCGACCGCCGCCAGAGCCGCGCGAAGAAGAAGACCGTGGCCAACCCGGTCAGCACGAACGCCCACCATTGCCAGTTTCCCGCCACCCCATACCGGCGCACCTGCTCGGTGACCCAGTTCGGCGTGTCCGACGAGAAAGTCGTCGCGACCATGGAGAGGCCGGCGAGCCACCACGGCACGGAGCGACCCGAGCCGAAGAATTCCGAAGTGCTGGTTCCCGAGCGCTTGGCGAGGAAGAGCGCGGGGACGAAACAGACGAGGACCGATCCGGCGACGATGACCCAATCGATCCAGGTGATCTGCATGAAGGTGGAGGGGAGGCGAAGGCGTTCAGCGCGCCGAAGAGCGTTTGGGCTGATTCGTCCACCAGGCGTGGGTGCCGCTGGAGATCTTGTGCGGCAGGGCGATCCGGCAGACCGGGCCGGCGTCGAAGTTGGCGGCGTCGATCAGGATGCACTCTGACGTCTTCGCGTTTTCGTCGATGATGAAACTGACCAGGTAGCCGTCGTCCTCGGCCTTGGCGTCGATGCGCGGGGCGAACACCGGCTCGCTGCCGAAACGTCCCTTCTCGAGTTTGACCGTCCAGCTCTTCTTCTGGTCGAGGTCGTGCTTGACGAAGGT
>JANODX010000082.1:0-3617 GCA_031412915.1 Vicinamibacteria bacterium
CCGGTGGATGCCGGTGGCTGAGCTTGTCGAAGCCACCCCCAACGCCGGTCCCTTCGACGAGCTCAGGGACCGGATGCGATCGGCTTCCCCCGAACGTCACCGAGTACTTCAATACGGACCTCCCTCAGCGACCGCCCGACCGCCTCGTTACTATCGGACCGCTCCGCCTGGCGCGAACTGACGCTCTCCACCCACAAACATGTCGCACACCCCGATCCCGGGGGCCGCTTGAAACCACACGCCCACACTCGTATGGTGACCCGCCGGCCGGGCCTTGGCCCGGGCCGCGACACTAAATCCGTGCTCACACCGAAGGATCCCCGATGACAAGAAAGAGCAGCAGCCGTCGACAGTTCATGAACGTGGCCGGCGTCGGCGCAGCCGGCCTGATGAGCGCACCCTTCGTTGGTCAGGGTGCTACCGCCGAGGCGCAGGTGCTACAACCCGCCCTCGCCGGCGGTCAGGATCCCGACCTGATCGTGATCAACGCGAAGGTTTACACGGTGGACGCGCGCGCCCCGCGCGCGGAGGCCTTTGCCGTCACCGCGAGTCGGTTCTCGGCCGTGGGCTCGACCGCGGACATCAAGGGCCTGGCCGGAAAGAGCACCCAGGTCTTCGACGCCCGGCAGATGACCATCGTGCCCGGCTTCATCGACTGCCACAACCACGCCGACGGCGAGACCCTGCTCTACGAGGTGTTGGTGGGCAACCCCTTCGAAGTGGAGTTCGTCACCATCGAGAGCATCGTGGGCAAGCTGAAGGCGAAGGCCCAGCAGGTTCCCCAAGGCGCCTGGGTGGAGGGCTACTTCTTCGACGACACCAAGGTGAAGGACGGCCGCCGCCTGAACGTAAAGGATCTGGACCAGGTCTCGAAGGACCACCCCGTGGTGGTGCGGCATCGCGGCGGGCATACGTCCTTCTACAACACCAAGGCTTTCGAGATGGCGGGCCTCACGAAGAGCACACCCAACCCGATGGGCGGCACCTACGACAAGGATCCGGGCGGCGAGTTGACCGGCCGTGTGACCGATCGAGCCATGGATCCGTTCGACAAGGTGGGCACGCGACCATCCTTGACCGCCGCCGAGGCCGAGAAGCGCGGACGCGACGGCATCGCCCACATCTCGAAGCAGTTCGCGCGCTACGGCCTCACCAGCGTGCACCACGAGGACGGCAACCTGGTCGCCATCCAGGACGTGCGCGCGCGCGGCGAACTGTGGCACCGCGTCAGCTTCGAAACCAGCGGCGCGACCCTCGAGGCCCTGATCGCCGCCGGCATCAGGACCGGCTTCGGGGACGAGTGGATCAAGTTCGGCGCCACCGCGGAACACATGGTGGACGGCTCGTTCTCGGAGCGGACCATGTCGATGAGCGTGCCGTATCCCGGCGTGACCCCGCCCTACAAGGGCAACGCCACCGAGTCGCAGGAGGACTTGAACGCCTGGGTCGAGCGGGTGCACCGCGCGGGCATTCAGGTGAACGTACACGCCAATGGCGATGTGGCCATCGACAGTTTCCTGACCGCGGTCGAACGGGCGCAGAAGCTGTTCCCACGAGCCGACGCGCGTCCGAAGATCACCCACTGCACCCTCATCAACGACGACCTGGTGAAGCGGATCAAGGCGCTTGGCGCCGTGCCCTCCATGTTCACCAGCTACGCCTACTACAACCCCGACAAGTTCGTGTATTACGGCGAGGAACTGATGAAGCGCTGCATGGCCTATCGCAGCATGCTGGACGCCGGGGTCTACGCGTGCGCCGGCTCGGACTTCAGCCCGGGCCCCTTCGCGCCGCTCATGGGCATTCAGGGGATGGTGACGCGGAAAGGGTGGGACGGCAAGACCTGGGGCGCCAATCAGCGCATCAGCGTCGCCGAAGCGATCGCGGTGAATACGTACAACGGCGCCTGGGCCTCGGGCGAAGAGACCATCAAGGGCTCCATCACCGCGGGGAAATTCGCGGATTACGTCGTGCTGGCGGACGATCCGCACACCGCGGACGTGGAGAAGATCAAGGACATCCAGATCGCGCGCACCGTGGTGGGCGGGAAGATCTCGTATCAGGCATAGGTGACAACCATGAAAATCGTGAACATCGCCCTCTTCGCATCGGTGTCGCTGCTCGGCGCCTCGCTCTCCGCCCAGACTCCGGCCCCGGCCCCCGACTCGACTCTCAGGCTCCTCGCGGAACTGACCAACGCGAACGGCGCGCCGGGGTTCGAAGGCCCGGTGCGCGAGATCCTGCGGCGGGAGTGGCGCTCGCTCCTCACGGATCTGCGCACCGACGGTATCGGCAACCTGCTGGGCCGGCTCCCTGGTCCTCCAGACTCGCCGCGCGTGCTGCTGATGGCGCACATGGACGAGGTCGGCTTCCTGGTCCGTTACATCGACGAACGCGGCTTCGTCTACATGAACCCGCTCGGCGGCTATATCGACCAGAGCGTACTCACCCAGCGCTACACCATCATGACCGCGCGCGGAGCGGTGGTGGGCTACACCGGCTTCAAGTCGACCCACATCGTCTCGCAAGAAGAGCGTTCACGCATGGTTCCACTCCAGGACATGTTCCTCGACATCGGGGCAACGACGCGTGAAGAGGCCGAGAAGATGGGCGTCCGTCCCGGCCTGCCCGTGACCTATCGAACCGAGTTCGAGATCCTCAACGGAACCAGCCGCTATCTCGCCAAAGCGTGGGACGACCGCGTCGGCCTCGCCGCGGCCACCGAGGCACTGCGTCAGCTCAAGACCCTCCCCCACCCCAACACGGTCGAGGTGGCGGCCACGGTTCAGGAAGAGATCGGCCTGCGCGGCGCCGCGGTCGTGGAGGCGAGCACCCATCCCGACATCGTGATCAACCTTGAGATCGGGATCGCGGGGGACTTCCCGCTCCTGACCTCGCCGAAGCTGTCGCAGGAGGTGCTGGGCAAGGGCCCGTCCGTGTTCGTGTTCGACGCCAGCATGATCCCTAACAACAACTTCGTCGAGTGGATCCTGAAGCTCGCGAAGGACGCCGCGATCCCCATCCAGTTCGAGTCGGTGTCGGGCTACGGCGAAGACGGGTCGGTGCTCCAGAGAGCCGCGGCCGGCATACCGGCAATCAACCTCGGAGTTCCGACCCGCTACGGCCACAGCCAGTCGGGCGTGATCGACCGCGCCGACTACGACAATCTCGTGAAGCTACTCGTCGCCATGATCCAGAAGCTCTCCGCGGACCAGGTCAAGGCCATCCGCACCTTCTGAGCGGCCGGCCCCGGCTGCTCCCGAGCCCAATGAAAAAAGAGCAGCCGCCTTTCGGCGGCTGCTTCGTCAACGGTTGCGGCTCACCCGCGTGAGGCGCTACGGCTTCTTCTTGTCCGCCGGGGCCTTCTTGTCCGCGGGAGCCGGAGCCTTCGGCTTCCAGAAGCCCGGATTCGCGGTGACCCACGCATCGAACGGGACGCTCTGCGCAGGCTGGAACTCGAAGTGGTCGGTCTCCTGGCTGATGACCGCACTCGCCGCCAGAGCCGCGAGCTTCGCCTGTCCCAACTCGCCTCCCAGCGCCGCCCGGTAGTCCGCCGCGTCGTGAATGGCCGAATCGAGCTCCGCCAGTGTCTTCCTCGCGACGAACATGTAGAAAGT
>JANODX010000083.1:0-3149 GCA_031412915.1 Vicinamibacteria bacterium
GGACGGTGAGGATGTCGGGAGTGGCGCCGGTGTCTGCCACGGCGAGAAAGGCCTGGAAGAGGCGCCGGTGGCGGTCGAGGTGCCAGTCGCGCAGCTCCAGGCGAGTCCGGATTTGGGCGATGCTCATGGGTTCGAGCAGCAGGGCGCCGAGGATGGCGCGCTCGGCTTCCGCGCTGTGCGGCAGCTCGGAGGTAATGTGCCTCGTCATCGCGCCGCCTTCTGGAGCCGGATGTCGGAGCCCCCGGTGCGGACGTGGAGGCCGGAGAGCCAGCGCGACAGCAGGGGCGGCGGAGTCGCGGCAGTGGGGTTGCGCAGCAGCTCGGGGAGGAGCTGGCTGGTGACGATCGTCGGCAGGCAGTTTTCGTCCCGAGTGCGGGTGAGGAGCACCAGGCGCTCCATGTACCAGTCGGCGGCGGCTCCGGTGAGCGGCTCGTCGAGGACGAGGAGCGGAGTCACGAGCAGCGGGGCGATGGTCTCCTCCGCTCCTGCGAGGTCGCGCTGGAGGCGCCGGGAGAGCTCCGGGCCGGAGATCCACTGGCCGCCGCGGCCGGTGCGCAGGTGCTCGGCGAGCAGAACGGTGGCGAGGCCGGTCTTGCCCGTGCCGGTCGGCCCCCAGAGGGCAAGCCAGGTGGGGGTGCCCTTCCAGCTCTGGAGGGCTTCCGGCCAGGCGCGCTGAAAGAACTCGGCCCAACTTTCCCGGGTGACGCCGCGGAAGAGCTTGGGGATGCCGGCGCCTTCTTCGGTGAAGGCGGAACGAGCGCGCTGAGCTTCGCGGCAGGCGGAGCAGAGGCGTACTTCGGGGATGGGGCTGCGGCCAAGGGAGAGCTGCTCCTCGCCGCAATTGCTGCAATTCCAGGGGGTCATGACACCTCCGTATCGGCAATGATTTCGAGGGCCTGCTGCCAGCGGATCTCGTCGGCGCCAGCGGCGCGCAGCATCTCGCGGCCGGCCCGTGCGTCGAGGGGTCTTGCAGGCTCGGGTCGGGCGGCCCGCTCCTGGACAACGCGGTGGATGTAGGGGATGGGCTCCCGCTTGTTGGCGAGGCCGGACTGAACGAGGCGGGCGAGGAGGGAGAGCAGCGGCTCGATGCCGCCGAGAGTCTTCGACCACAGGCCGATCTGGGCAGGGCTGGGCAGTGGGACGCCCGCTTCTTCGAGGAGCAGGTTGACTCGAAAGGTGGCGCCTTGCGGCCCCGTGAGGGGCCGGAGACCGAAGGTCTCCTGCTTGTGCGCCTGCGAGCGCACACACTCAGAGAGGTGCAAGTCCTCTTCAGGCATACGCTCTCCGGCCTGAAACCGAAGGAAACTGCGTCGTCGTGAGGCGGCGTGGAGAGCAACCTTAGGCGAGGAGATCGGTCCGCAGGATGACGAACTCGATTCGGCCTGACGTAACCGGCGAGCCTGCAAGCTAGTGGCGAAGCCCGGACCTGAAAGGGAAGCCCATCGAGCTGAGGGGTAGCGTGTTAAAGCGGCGATGGGGGGCGTTGGGTGATTGGAGGCAGAACGATCTCCGAGGGGTGTGTGACGTGAAGCAGGGAGACCTCGTCGGTGCTGGAGAACCGCCGAGGAGTCAGAGTCCCCATAGTAGCGAGAAGCGCCGTAACGGGCGTGGAGCCAAGGGGGACAGGAAGGTGGATGGCGTGACGACCAGACTCACGGAAATCAACCGTGCGGCAGTGCCTGAAAAGGCTAAACAAGCCGGAGATATCCGGGGCCGTTGGCCCTGGGTGGAACCGAGTGTCTGGACAGATCGCATGTTGATGGCCCTCGAAAACGGGGTCAAAGGAGGCCGGTGGTACAGCTTGATCGACAAAGTCTGCGACCTGCGAAACCTGCGGTCGGCTCACCATCGGGTGAAGCGCAACCGCGGGAGCGCCGGAGTAGACCGAGTGACGATCGGGCAGTTCACGAGCCGCTTGGAGAAGAACCTTGAAATCTTGTCGGTAAGCTTGGAAGACGGCAGGTATTGTCCCCAGGCGATCCGTCGAGTGTGGATTCCCAAACCAGGTGGCAAGGAAAGGCGCCCGTTGGGAATCCCTACGGTTCGAGACCGAGTGGTGCAGGCGGCGCTACGCAATGTCCTGGAGCCGATCTTCGAACGGGATTTCGCAGCTCACAGCTACGGATTCCGTCCTGGGCGAAGCACCAAGGACGCGTTACGCCAGGTCTGGCGGTTGCTTCAGGGCGGCTACACCCACGTGGTGGACGCCGACCTGCGCAGCTACTACGACACAATTCCTCACGAGAGACTGCTGCTCCGGATTCAGGAGAAGGTGTCGGACGGCCGGGTCGTAGACCTGGTCAAGGCTTTCTTAGAGCAGGCAGTGATGGAGAATCTGGAGTCTTGGACGCCGGAGATGGGTACCCCGCAAGGGGCCGTCCTGAGTCCACTCCTGTCCAACATCTACCTGGACCCTCTTGACCATGAAATGGCCAGGCAGGGGTATGAAATGGTTCGTTATGCCGACGACTTCGTGATCCTGTGCCGCAGTCAGGAGGAGGCCGAACGGGCGTTGTTGGAGGTGAAGACGTGGACGGCTTCGGCCGGTTTGCAGCTTCATCCCGAGAAGACGCGGGTAGTGGATACTCGTCAAGCTGGAGGCTTTGATTTCCTCGGATACCACTTTGAGCGGGGCTATCGCTGGCCCAGCAAGAAGAGTCTGAAGAAGCACAAAGACTCAATCCGACAGCATACCCGCCGCACGAACGGCCATAGCCTGCAAGAGACCATCGCGCGGGTCAACACGGTGAGCCGAGGCTGGTTTGAATACTTCAAGCACAGTCACTGGACTACGTTCCAACCGCTGGACCAATGGCTACGAATGCGTTTGCGCAGTATCTTGCGCCAGCGTCAGGGAAAGCACGGGCGAGGCCGCGGAACCGACCATCACCGATGGCCCAATGTCTTCTTTGCTGAGAACGGGTTGTTCTCCTACTGCACAGCCTATGCTCAGGCCCATCAATCCTCTCGAAGGTAAAACCACCAACTGGAGAGCCGGATGCGGGAAATCCGCCAGTCCGGTTCGGAGGGAGGGGGGACCGGGTACTCAACCGATCCTCCCTACCCCTATTGTGCGTAGGGGCAACGCTTGTGCCGCCCCTACATGCGAACCTCCGCATGTACGTAGGGGCAACCCTTGTGGTTGCCCT
>JANODX010000084.1:0-3235 GCA_031412915.1 Vicinamibacteria bacterium
AACTTCACCAGCCGACGAATCCAGTGAAGGTACGCATGCTGCGTCTTTGGCGCAAGCCCGCGCAGAGCCATCGCCTCACTCATCGCATCTCGAAACTTTCCCATGACTGTCTCCTTGTGAAAGAAAACGACTCACAAGAAAACGTAGTCCTCGGGGTCCGTTCCTGATCAGCGCCTCGTTGATCCCCAGTCCACCGCGAAGCGGTTTAGTTCAACACTACCTAGCCTGCCCCAGCGACACTGAGCGAGCTACGGCCTGCCCCCCGCCGGAACACAAGATCCACACCTGTTTTCGCCAGGCGGAACCGCACCAAAACTCCGGACACGCCGTAGGTGGTGGCTATTTCGGCGTCGGAGAGGCGTCGCTTTCGGCAGTGAATCAAGGCAGGACGCGGGAGGAGAAGGCACCAGGCCAACCAGCTGGCCTGATCCTCCTGCCTCTTGTCGAAGCTGCGCATACCAATATCCTCTTCATGAGACATGAAGACCGTCGCAGGAGGGTGCGCGAGGATGATGTGCGCCAACTCGTGCATGATGTCGCTCGCTCTCCGCCCGAGCGAGGACAGGGGGTTGTAAACGACCACATTCCCGTCTTCGTGCGGGACGGTCACCGCTGACCAGCCAGCCTTGTCCTTCTTCAGTTGGCCCAAATCTGACACAGTGAGCCCCTCCACCTGATGCGGCTCGAGGAGCTCGACTCCAAGGTGCGTCGCAAGAGCCGACGGCGCAAGCGGCTCCCAATCCGCCAATTGCAAGGCTTTGCGGATACCTGACGACGTCCGCTCAGCCCAAGCCTTGAAGCCCCGCTCGAAGCTCATTCCGGTACCGCCTCCTCGAGACTTCCCTTCTGTCTCAGGGCCACCAAACGGATCATTTTGGCCAACACCTTCAAAGTTTCAGGGTCGGGTTCCCGGTCGACCTTGAAATGAGCAGAAGCAAAATGTGCTTGGTGCGTGTCCTTCTTTTCTCGAGGCGCGAACCCCAAGAATGAGCCCGGTTCCTCTCCGAGCCACTTGCAGATCTTGCCGAAAGTTTCGAGATCGGGGATCCGCCCGTTCTCGACCCGCATCAGAGTGGCAACTCCGATATCGATCTCCTTCGCGGTTTCTCTCAGCTTGTTAACGCCTCGGCGTTCTCGTACGAGCACGCCCAAGGTTGCGAGAGTCTTCTGAGCCATTTCATCCTTTCAATGGAACATAACTTGACTTATGGAACGGCTTCATCTCTAATCTTAATGGAACAGGTGTGCATCTACGAAACAGGCCCCGGTTTTTGAAAG
This sequence comes from Vicinamibacteria bacterium, assembly GCA_031412915.1. Classification (GTDB taxonomy): domain Bacteria; phylum Acidobacteriota; class Vicinamibacteria; order Fen-336; family JAGNNV01; genus JAGNNV01. Next base: position 1,279 of record JANODX010000084.1, read on the forward strand.
GAAACATCGTCATGAGCCAAGAAAAGAAGAAGGTCACGATCATCGTGAATACCGTCGAACACCTCGTCGAGAAGGGAAAGATTTCCTTCGACGAAGTGGTCGACCTTGCTTTCAACCCCCGTCCGACGGGCACCGACATCCAATTCCAGGTTGCCTACCATCGGGGACATGGCAATGCGGAAGGCAAGCTCTTGCCCGGCAAATCGGTCGAAGTCACTGATCGGATGATTTTCGATGTCTCAACTACTTATAAGTCTTAGCCCGGAGCTCAAGAAGCTCCGGGACGAGGGATTCGGGGTCGACGTCAGAAGCGGCTGCCTAATCGTGGACCCGTTGCCGTTCCTCGACACTGATAAGAAGCTTCGTTCCGGGAAGCTGATCGTCAAGCTCAACCTTTCCTCCCCGGAAAAGCTCGCGGGGACCGTCGAAGATCACACCACTCGCTTTGCCGGGCAGATCCCCTGCGATCTCTCGGGCACACCAATGACTTTCCTGGTTGCTGCCACGGGCGACCAGGAGCTCGCTGGGGTCATGACTCACCACACGTTCTCACGCAAGCCGCTGAGCGGGAAGTACGCGAACTACTACGAACTCGTTACTACCTATGCAGGCCTGATCTGCGGCCCGGCAGAAGAGCTTCACGAAGCAACGTCGAGGTCGTTTCCGGTCGTTGGTGACAGCGAGGAAGCCTCAGTCTTTCAGTACACGGATACCGCTTCGAGCCGAGCAGAAATCGAGCCGATCACTCGGAAGCTGATGGGGCACAGGGTCGCCATCATCGGCTTGGGAGGGACGGGCTCGTACGTCCTGGACCTCATTGCCAAGACGCCAGTTGCGGAGATCCATCTGTTCGATGGAGACGTGTTCCTCCTCCACAATGCGTTCCGTGCGCCTGGGGCCCCGTCCAAGGGTGAGCTTGAAGCCCGGCCGAAGAAAGTGGACTACTTGCATGGGAGCTATTCCCAAATGCATCGCCACATCATCCCGCATGACTATTTCGTGACCGGCGCGAACGTCAACGAGTTGTCGGCGATGTCCTTCGCCTTCCTCTGTGCCGACCGCGTTGCCGACAAGAAGGCCGTGATCGAGTTTCTGGAGAAGCGCGACATCCCCTTCGTCGACGTCGGAATGGGCGTCAGCGAAGTCAGCGGAGCGTTGACGGGGATGCTCCGCACCACTCTGAGCACGCCGGCCACGAGGGAGGCCGCGAGGCCGCACATTCCACTCGTCGGGGATGACGAGAACGACTACTCTAAGAACATCCAAATCGCCGACCTCAATTCGCTCAACGCGGCCCTCGCTGTCATCAGGTGGAAGAGGCTGTGTGGCTTCTACGCGGACGTGACGATGGAGTGCGACAGTATGTACAAGGTTTCCAGTAACGTCCTTGTGAACACCGCTCCATGAAGGCGTCCATGCTCGAGACGCAGTTCTTGAAAGCCATTCCGCGACCTATGGCCGACGGGATTCTGTATGTGTCCATGGAATACGCCACAGCGGGCCACAAGTGCTGTTGCGGCTGTGGCAACGACGTCTTCACGCGTCTTGCCCCCACCGATTGGACGCTGAGCTACGACGGGCGCACCGTCTCGCTGAGCCCGTCGATTGGGAACTGGGGCTTCGCATGCCAATCCCATTACTGGATCAGGAACAATAGGGTGGTCTGGGCCGAGAAGTTTTCACCCGAGCGCGTGGCTGCGCTCAAGGAAGACGAGCTGATCGCCCCAATTCGCGAGCCACAGCCCAAGAGCCGTTGGAGCAGATTCATCGACTGGCTCCGCAACTGAGGCTGCGGATTGCCGCAGAGACCTACCCTTGCGTATTCCGGCGGATGCCAGCCACCCATTCCGGTTGATGCCGGCCGCCGATTCCGGCTGAAGAAGACCACCCATTCCGGGTGGGCCAACCAGGAGATTTCGGGATAACCAAGACGGCTACCCTCAGCCCCTATCTGACG
>JANODX010000085.1:0-2056 GCA_031412915.1 Vicinamibacteria bacterium
AGGGGCAGGTAGTGGTCCGAGATCGGGTGGGCCTTGCGGCCCTCCGGCGCCTCGATCAATCGCGCGAGCGCGCCCGTGTCGTGCTGCTCGAGGGCGCGGGCGACCGCAGAGTCGAATTCGGCGGCCCACGAGGGCGTGGCCAATTCACCCGACCGCAGGCGTCCAATGGCGTCGCCGAGGTTGTGGACGATGTTGCCGCTGCCGAGAATCAGAACGCCTTCATCCCGCAGGGGAGCGAGCGAGCGCCCGATCTCGACATGACGCGTAGCACCCACCCCGAGGTCGATGCTCAACTGCACCACCGGAACGTCGGCTTTGGGCCACATGTGATGAAGCACGGACCAGGTCCCGTGATCGAGGCCCCATTCAAGACTCGGGGAGGCGACGCCGGCGCCGAGGAGGTCCACCACCCGCCGCGCGAGCGCCGGATCGCCCTTCGCGGGGTACTGCATTTCATAGAGCGGCTCGGGAAAACCGTCGAAGTCGTGGATGGTGGGCGGAGCCTCGTTTGCAGTCACCGCGGTTCCGCGGATGTACCAGTGCGCGGAGATGACGAGGAACGCCCTGGGCCGGGGCAGACGCGAGCCCAGATCGCGAAAGCCGCGGCTCCAGACGTTGCCCTCTATCGCGTTCATGGGCGATCCGTGCCCTACGAACACCACGGGCAGACGGCGCGAAGGAGACGAATCGCTCAAGCGGCGAGGCTTACCGCGGGGCGCCCGTCTTCGGCATCTTCTTGATGGGAGAGTCGACCAGCTTGTATCCGACGGGGGTAGCAAAAACGTCTGAGCCGATGGCGCCCTTCTTCACTTCAGTCGCCTCCATGGAGGTGTCGATCTTTCGACCCATCATGCTCATCGTGGTGTGCCGCATGAGAGCGAGACCCTGGATCTCGGACATCTTCTGCAGCATCTTGTCCATGCCCTGGATCATGGGAATGCTGACCTTGGCCAGTTTCTGGAAGTTGGCGGGATCGAAGGGAGGGACGAGGGCGGTGCTGTTGCAGGTCTCCTGGGTCATGCTGGCGCCCATGGCGAGGGTGTAGGTCTGACAGGGATAGCCGGCGATGGTCTTGGTGGCGCCCTTGGTCACCGTGACCTCGGCGGCCGCTCCGCCCATCATCCCCGCCATCTTCTCGCGCATCTGCGGGGGTATCTGGGCCATGGCCTGCTCCATCTGCGCGGACAGACCCTGCATGGCCGCGTCGATTTCCGCCACCGTCATCTCGGAGTATTCCTTCTTCTGGTTGTCGATGGTGACGATCTTTCCCGATGCGAACTCCATGACGGTGTCGGTCTTTCCGCTGTTCATGCGGATTCGATCCTTGGAGAAGTAGTGGGTGGCGGTGGAGCCATCCGTCGAGGTGAACGTGATGGTGAGGTCTTCCGCGGAAACGGAGAGAGCGGATACGGACAGGGCGAACAGGGCGGCGATCCCGGTGCGAAGTCCTGGGGCGGAGCGAATCATTTTCGAGTCCTTTCGGTAGGAGAGGAGAAGACGGAGAGAGGATAGGCCCAAGGCCTTACTTGCTGGAAGCATCGATGAAGGTCTGAACGTGGCGGTCGAGCGTGGTCATGGGGAGCGAACCGCTACCCAGGATCCAGTCGTGGAAGCGACGGATATCGAACTTCGGCCCGAGGGCCGCGCGGGCCTTTTCGCGCAACTCCAGGATGCGCATCGCCCCCATCTTGTAAGCAAGAGCCTGACCGGGCAGGTCGCACGAATAACGCAGCGTCTCCGTCGCGATCTGGGTGTCGGTCTCCATCGCGTTCTCCTTCATGTAGGCGATGGCCCGATCACGGGACCAGCTGAGGGCATTCATGCCGGTGTCGACCACGAGGCGGACGGATACGAACATCTCCATGGCGAGCCGGCCGTAGCGGTCGTAGGGATCCTTGTACATTCCCATCTCGCCCGCGAGCCCGGCCGAGTACTCACCCCAGCCTTCGGTGAACGCGGTGTCCCACGACTCGCGGCGGAACTCCGGGATGGCGGCGTTCTCGAAGGCCAGGTTGATCTGGAAGTGATGGCCGGGAATGATCTCGTGATAGATGAG
>JANODX010000086.1:0-2674 GCA_031412915.1 Vicinamibacteria bacterium
GCCTCGCTCAGGGTGCACCCTTCGACTAGCTCAGGGACCACCCTTCGACTAGCTCAGGGACCACCCTTCGACAAGCTCAGGGACCACCCTTCGACAAGCTCAGGGACCGCCCTTCGACAAGCTCAGGGACCGCCCTTCGACAAGCTCAGGGACCGCCCTTCGACAGGCTCAGGGACCACCCTTCGACGCTTCGACAAGCTCAGCGCAGGCAAGCTCAGCGCAGACAAGCGCAGGCAGGCTCAGGGGCCGCCTTTCGGGTTCCTGGCTCTAGCTGGGCTCGCTATTCAGAAGCCTGGTGGCCGCGATGGCGAGGACAGCGATGCTGTTCTTCAGGTCTTCTATGCCCACCCATTCGTCCGGCTGGTGGGCCAGATCCAGGATGCCGGGACCGTAGGCCACGGTGTGAGGGATGTGGCCGATGCGATCGAAGTGCTTCTGGTCGTAGGTGCCCGGACTCGCGATGATCTGGGCCTCTTTCTTCAAAACCCTGAAGATCGCAGACTGAAGGGCCTGCGTCACCGGAGAGTTGTCGGGAGTCGCGGTGGGATGCACGACCATCCGATCGGAAAGGTCGTAACGCAGACCGGGTACGCGCGCGGCCACGGACTCGAGAAGCCTCTGAATTTCGGCCTTCGCCTGGTCGAAGCCCTCTTCAAGAAGGAAGCGCCGGTCGAAGATGGCGTGAGCGTGGTCCGCCACGCAGGGGCTCTGCACCTCCTCGCCCACCTGGCCGCCGCTGACCGTGTTGACGTTGAGGGTAGCTCGCCGCGATAGCTCTGGAACCACCGGAACCTTGGTCAGGCGCCGGGCGAGCTCGGGCTGAAGCTCCGTGCGCACGGCTTCGAGAATGGCGCCCATATCGTCGATGGCGCTGTGACCGAGGTAGGGCATGGACCCGTGAGCGATCCGCCCGTGGGTCACGACATCGAACCAGTAAACCCCGCGATGGCCCACGCAGATCCGGTCGACGTTCAGGGGCTCGGGGATGATGGCGAAGTCGGTGTTTTGGGCGGTGACCCGACCGGTCTTGCACAAGTAAGCGACGCCGGCGTAGCCGCCGCTTTCTTCATCGACCGTGCCGCTGATCTCGATGGCGCCGGCTATGTCCACGCCGGCGCGACGCAGCGCCTCGACCGCGAAAAGGGCGGCCGCGAGGCCGGCCTTCATGTCGCAGGTTCCGCGACCGTAGATGCGTCCGTCCGCCACTTCGGCCCCGAACGGATCCTTGGTCCAGCCACGACCCGCGGGAACCACGTCGAAGTGGCCGTTGAGATGCAATGTCCTGCCCGCGCCCTTGCCTTCCTTCCGACCGATCACATTGAGGCGCGGATGCCTGGCGGTGTGTTCGGACATGCCCTCGGCGGCGATGTACTCGGAGGTGAAACCGACGCGGTTCAGCCACCGCCCGATGCAACGGGCTCCGTCCTCGTAGAACTCTCCCGGCGGGTTGACGGTGGGAATTCGAATCAACTCTCGCGTGAAGTCGACCGCCTCGTCGATCAGGCTGTCCGCGGCGCGGATGATTCGCTCGTCCTGCGGTCCGGTGTGGCTTTCGGACATGGAGCTATTCGCTCTCCAGTGTCTGTTTGGCCGCGTCGAGCCCGGCCCTTGTTTCCTTCGAGAGTTTCGGATAGTGCAGTTTCATGGCGCGCAGGGTGTCGATGATGATGTCCGCCACGGCGAGGCGCGCGAACCACTTGTGGTCCGCGGGAATGACGTGCCACGGCGCGTAGGTCGTGGAGGTCGCGCCCAGCATGTCTTCGTAGGCCCGGGTGTAGTCATCCCATAAGGCCCGTTCCTTGACGTCGCCGGCCTGGAATTTCCAGTTCTTCTCGGGCTCCGCCAGACGGGCGAGGAAGCGCTTCTTCTGCTCGTCCTTCGAGACGTGAAGGAAGAATTTCCGAATCACGGTTCCGTTGCGGGTGAGGTACTTCTCCCAGTTCCGGATGTCCTCGAAACGCTGGTCCCAGATTCGATCGGTGGAAAGCTCCCGGGGCAGGCGCTGTTTTTCGAGGTATTCGGGATGCACGCGGACCACCAGGGTCTCTTCGTAGTACGAGCGATTGAAGATGCCGATCCGGCCGCGCTCGGGCAGGCACTTGCCGGTGCGCCAGAGGAAATCATGATCGAGTTCTTCCGAGGACGGCGACTTGAAGGAGAAGACCTGACAGCCCTGTGGATTCACTCCGGACATGACGTGCTCGATCGTCGAGTCCTTCCCCGCTCCGTCCATGGCCTGGAAGACCAGCAGCAAAGCCTGCTGATCCTGCGCATAGAGCATCTCCTGCAGGCCGTGCATTTCCTCAAGTCCCTTGCGAAGGTGCTTCTCCGCCACGTCCTTCGACTCATACGAACCCGTGGAGTCGGTGCAATCGCTCCAACGCAAACGAGACGGATCGAATATTTCCTGCATTATATTTTATAACTGCAACCTTCATAATGTTTGCTGCTTTGTCTTTCTACTTGCCTCTAAAGTGTTCCCTTAGTTGTTGGCAATTGATTGTTATTTTCATCCTTCCTTACAGCCATCTTAATTGTTTTTGCAAATGCTTTAAAGATAGCCTCAATCTTATGGTGTTCATTTGTCCCTTCAGCCTTGATATTTAAATTACACCTTGAGGAGTCTGAAAATGACTTAAAGAAATGAAAAAACATCTCTGTTGGCATTTCTCCA
>JANODX010000087.1:0-56884 GCA_031412915.1 Vicinamibacteria bacterium
CCACATGGCGAAGATGAAGGACAAGGCCATCGTCGCGAACATCGGCCACTTCGACAACGAGATCGACATGGCCGGCCTCAAGAAGGTGAAGGGCATCAAGACCATCAACATCAAGCCCCAGTACGACGAGTGGGTCTTCCCTGATGGCCACAGTGTCATGATCCTGGCGGAGGGCCGGCTCATGAACCTGGGCTGTGCCACCGGCCACCCGAGCTTCGTAATGTCGACGTCGTTCACGAACCAGACGCTCGCGCAGATGGAGTTGCACCAGAACCACGCGAAGTACGAGAACAAGGTGTACATGCTCCCGAAGAAGCTGGACGAGGAAGTGGCGCGGTTGCACCTCGACAAGCTCGGCGTCAAGCTCACCGTGCTCACCAAGGAGCAGGCGGAGTACATCGGAGTGCCGGTGGAAGGTCCTTACAAGCCGGATCACTACAAGTACTGAACCGTTTCGTTCTTGATGCGTGAAAAGAGCGTCCGAAGGGGCGCTCCTTCGTTCCGCGGGAGATATCGCATTATCGGTACGCGCCAGGCGACCCGACATGAAAGGAAGGTCTATGAGGAAGGCTAAACCGATGCGCGCCGAGTATCGGCGGGAGGACCTTGGAAAAGACGTGCGGGGAAAACACTTCGAGGAGTTCAGGAAGGGAAGCAACCTCGTTCTGCTGACGCCAGAGTTGTCCAAGGTGTTTCCCACAAATGAGGCTGTCAACGCGGCCCTGAGTTCGCTCGTTGTGCTGGCCCGCTCCGCGACCGGCCTCAAGGCGCGGTCAGGCGGACGCGGGACCAAGCCACGCGCAGCCTAGTTCTGGTCGCGATCCGGTGACCCAACCGCGAACTGTCGCGCGGGCGAGGGTGATCGTCGACGATTGCTCAACGACCGAAGGATGGCGTCGAGCACCGAGTCCAACTCCTTTCCAACATCTTCGGCCAGGAACCGCAGGACCAGGAAGTCGTTCTCCTGCAGCAACTGATCCTTGCGCCGGTCGCGGCGGTACGCGACCGGATCCGCGAGATGCTGCCCGCCGTCCAGTTCCACCGCCAAACGCGCATCCGCGCACAAGAGATCCACTTCGAGACTGCCCATGCCGTCGAACGCGATAGGCAGCGCCACGTTGAGACCGAAGCGCCCCTTGGTTTCCGGCAGAGTCTCGAGGCGCCGGTAGAGAAACGCTTCAGTCCCACTCCGTGCTCGGGCAGCACCCTCCGCGTCTGGCGGCACCGTCCGGGCGGCATGGACGAAGAGGCTCGCCAGGGGCGGCCCGACGCCGTCCCGGACGAGCCTACGAACGCTGCCGGAATAGTCCCGCTTCCAGACGGGATCTGAAGGCAGAACGACCTCGGCGGGCCAGCCAGGTATGGCACTCGCCGGGAGGAGAATCGTGTAGCCGATGGCTTCATAGCCGCGGCACCGACGGTCGAACATCCGCGCCAGCATGGCAACGTTGAGATCCGCGTAGTCGTAGACGCGTACATCCCGCTTGCTGTCGTTGAGCCGATGCAGGCGGCCCGCATATTGCGCGATGGTTCCCCGCCACGAGACGGGAAGGGTCAGGAAAAGCGTGTCCAGCCGCGGATCGTCGAATCCTTCCCCGACGTACTTGCCGGTGGCGAGAATGACTCGCGGCTCATCCCGAGGGATGGCCGCCACCCGATCGGTGACGGCCTGCCGTTGCTTCTTCCCAAGCCCTGCTCGCAGGACCACGAGGTGACGGATGCTCTCGCCGAGCCCCTGCTCCAGTCGGTCGAGGTGGTCGTTTCGCTCCGTCAGGACCAGGGGTGAGCGACCGGCGTTCACGGATTCCACCACGTCATCGCAGATGCGACGGTTCCGCGGTTCGTTGTCCACCAGATCGCGATAGAGCGCCTGGAACTCCAGTCTCTTGGCGGGATCAGGACCGCGACTCGGCTGGAAGGACGTCGCTTGAACGAGGACGAGATGCTCGAACGGGCGCGCTTTGGCCTGCGCTCGATCATTCACCCGATGCCGGACCGGTCCGCATTGCATGAAGATGATGGGGTGATGGCCGTCCTTGCGGGCAATGGTTGCTGACAGCCCCACCACGAATCGCGCCTTTGCTGCGCGCGCCACCTGCTCGAAGCTGTGTGCTGAGAGGTGATGGCACTCGTCGACAATGAGATGGCCGTAGCCGGTCACGCGATCGTCAACGACACCCTTCCTCGCGAGGCTCTGAATGACGGCGACGTCGAGGAGTCCGGTCGGTCGAGTCCGCCCGCCTCCGATTCGGCCGATCGATTTCCTGGGAATGCCGAGAAAGACGGAGAGTCGCTCAATCCACTGATCGAGCAGTTGACGTCGATGCACCAGCACGAGTGTGCTGACTCTGCGCTGGGCGATGAGCCAAGCGGCCACCACGGTCTTGCCGAACGCTGTCGAGGCGGCCAGCACCCCGGTGTCGTGAGCCAGCATCGCGTCCGCCGCCACCTTCTGGTCGGGCCGCAACTCGCCCTGAAAACTCACTTCCAAGGGGCTGCCAGCGTGGCGCTCGTCGCGAACGGTTACCCGAACGCCTAGGGTGCCTAGAGATTCCCGAACTTCGTCGAGGCATCCTCGCGGCAGGCCGATGTGGTGCGCATGATCCTCGGCGCAGGCGATCACGCGCGGCTTGTCGTATGTGGACAAGCGCATCGATTTCGCCTTGTAGAACTCGGGGTTCTGAAAGGCCGCGAGGCGGAGCAACCGGTTACGGAGTGCCGGTGGCAGTCCATCCCTGGCGATGTAGATCTGATTTCCGAGGATCACCTCCAAAGCCTTGGGCGCTCCGACGATGGTCGCCTCCCTTGGGCGCCGCGACGGCAGAGCCGCCCACGGGGTGTCTTCGCCGTCGTCCATTGGCGGCAATCGGACTCCGAGAACGCGACCGTGTCGCTCGGCATCCTGGACGATCCCTTCGATCCCTTCGATCTGAGCGCGGTCCATCCTGCGCACGCCCGCCAGGAACGCCCACTGGTCTGGCCAGGGGACGAATTTGCCGTCGAGAAAGATGCCGTTGTTCTGTTTACGCGGTCCCATTTGGAGCGGCAGCGCGATCAGGTTTCCGAATCCTCCCTGCGGCATCGTGTCCTGATTCGGAAACAGACGGTCATACGAATCCAGGCCGACGTCCGGACGGCCCTCCATCGTCTCGGTAAGAGCGTGCGATCCCAGCCTCCGGGCCAGGGCCGCCGGAATGGCTTCCTCGAAAAAGAACCAGACGTGCGCGCCTCGTCCGGAGCGTGAACGTTCCAGAGCGGCTTCAAGGTTCAGGCGTCGGCAAGTCTCGAGAAACGCGGTGGCATCGTCGCGCCAACCCGCTTTGTCGAAGTCGACGGCGAGGAAGAAACACGTCTCGTCCTGAAGCAGCGGATAGACGCCTGCGACGAAGGGTTGGCCCTCGGGGTCGTAGCCGGAAAGATGCCAGCGAATGACGTCGTCGGTGACCGGAAGGAAGCGGCGGTTCGGGCATTCGGCGCACCTGATGCGCGGCTTCTCGCAGACGCCGCGCACCCACTCGTTCGCACAGGCGGGCGCGTAGCCGGATTTCCCGGTCCTGCGACTCTCGAATCGGCGTGCGTAAACGTCGTCGCGACCGCGGAAGAGGGATCGAAACAGCGCGATCTTGGTTTGGGGCGACGATGCCCGGTCGACGAGGTTCGCACTCATGTCCGTGGTGGCGCGCTCGCCCGAGACACTGGCCAAAGGCTACTGCTCCTCAGTTGCGGGGGGGAGAGGCCTGCTACACGGCGGACCGGGCTTCGCGCGGGCGTGAGACTCGCGTCGGTTGTCGCTTGACGAAGCGGACTTCGACGCGGCAGCCGAGCGCCCCTGCGTAACGCTGGAGAGTCGCGATCGAGGGGGAGTGCTTCGCGGCGCCCGATTCGAGTCTCGCAACCGCGGACTGGGTGGTCCCCGTTCGCGCGGCCACTTCCGCCTGGGTCAGGCCGGCCTCGGTTCGAGCCCGTAGAACCTCATCGAGGAACGAGAACTCCTCGGCGAGAGCCTCGTAGGCCTTTCTTACGTCCGGCCGAGCCAGTGCTCGGGCTTTGAAATGCTTCAATGAACTAGGCATCTTTGAATTCCTTCATTCGTCGCCGGGCCGTCGCCAGCTCTCGCCTTGGTGTCTTGTCGGTCCTCTTCACGAAGTGATGGAGCATGACGATCCGGCGATTGACCACCGTGCAGTAAAAAACTCGCGCAATTCCTTCGGCCGCCTTGATTCGCAGCTCAAACAATCCCTCACCCATTGCCCGGGTGTGTGGCATTCCGAGGTCAGGGCCGTAGGTTTCCATACGTTCCGTGTAGTGGAGGAATCGCGCGACGAAGCCGGCCGAAAGGGCCAGGATCTCGGACTCCAGTCGCTGGCGGAAGAAAACGATGCTCCAAGACACAACGCAACTATAGCGTATCCGCTATGTACCACCGAGACACTAGCCGGCGTCGCGCATTGCGACCGAGGGCGGCACCGCAAGCGCTCGCCGAGCCGGAATCAGTGCGGCGATCATCGAAGCCACGACGATTGAGGCCAGTGCCCCTGCGAGGGTCGGGACGTCCTGGCGTGACATCCCTTGAGCAAGAAGCGGACGCATCCAATACACCGCAGGCACGCAAGCGGCCACGCCGCAGGCAACCCCGAGGACGGTTGGAATGACGCTCTCGCGAACCAGGATCCAGAGCAATTCCATCGGGCGGGCTCCGAGTGCTATGCGCAGGCCGATTTCGCGCGTCCGTCTCAGGACTCCGTAGACCGTCACCGAATAGATACCGCTGAGCACCAGGATCATCGCCGACGACGCGAGCAGGACCGCGACCAGCGCGGCCAGGCGAGGCTGCGCAGCCGATCGGAGCACCAGCTGGTCGAGCGGAGAGATCGAATCGATCGTCTGATTTCCATCGACCGACCAGATCGCGCGACGCAGCTCGGGGAACAGGCTCGTCGCCGCCACGGCGGAGCGCACCACAATCGTGGGCCGTGCCGAGGCCGTGTTCTGTTGGAAGTAGGATACGAAGAGTTGTGGACCCAGATCGACGCCCGCGCCCGCATCCTTCACGTCTTCGACGAGGCCAACGACTTCCATCCACGGAGCCTCCTGGGTCACCACCCGGCGGATGCGGCTGCCGATGACGTTTTCACCGGCCAGGTAGGCGGCGGCGAATTTCGTACTCACGATCGCCACCGGCGGAGAGTCGATGCGGTCGCTCTCCGCGAACATGCGCCCCTGGAGCAAGCGGATGCCGAGGACTTGTGCCACTTCTGGCGTGACGTGCCTGATGTTCACGAAGCGCTGCGATGCGGACGGCGTGGGCCGACCCTCGATTTCGAACAGCGTTTGCATGGTTTCATTGAGGACGAATCGCGTCTGAATCGTCGCCGCCGCCGACACCCCGGGCACGGCTTTCACCGCCTCAAGAAGCCGCCGCGCGTGCTGAACCCGAGCCGCTGCCGTCGGGTAGGTCGATGGCGAGAAGGTCAGCTCGACCACGGACACGCCTTCGGTGTGGAAGCCCATCGGCTGGCCCAAGAGCGCGCGAACATTTCGCGCGAGCAGGGCCGCACCGACGAGCAGGACAACCGCGAGCCCAACCTGGGTGATGAGCAGCCCTTCGCGCCGCCGACGTTCGTTACGCCCGCCTATGCTCTTCGCCACCGACCCCGCAAGCCCGCGCATCGTGAATCCAGCCTCATGCCACGCGGCGGGCAGGCCGGCGACCAAACCGACGAACCCTGCAACCACGGCCGCCACCGATACGACCCTCCAGCTGATCGACGCGTCGCCAAGGCCGGCCAAGGCGTCAGGCGCGGCCGAGAACAGCGCGCGCAGGCTCATCCCAGCCAGCAGCAGGCCAATAATCAAACCTGCGGTGGCAATAACGCCGAACTCGAAGAGACGCAGACGGATGATGTGCCTCCGCTCTGCGCCGAAGGCAATGCGGGTCATCGTTGCAACCTGTCGTCCGATGGCATCGGCGAACGACAGACTCGTCACGTTGATCGTGGCCACGGCCAGGAGCACAAACCCTGCCGCGAGAAGCGCCAGGAGCGTCGGCCGTTGCTGGCCGAAAATGAATTCCCGCAAGGGCAACACCTTGGCGCCGGTGAGGCGGTATTCGTCTGGCCGCTCGATGCCGAGCGCTTTGTTGATACGGGCGAGATCCGACCTGGCTTGTTCGACCGTGACGCCTGGTTGGAGCCGGCCCACGGCCCTGATCAACCTGGCCTTTAGCGCCTGCTGCTGAGGGCCGAGCGGAAGGGGCATCCAGGCGTCTGCCGCCTGGAACACCATCGGGAACGCCGCAGGCATGACGCCGATAATCTCGCGAGGCTCTTCATCGATGCTGATCACTTTGCCGACGATCAATGGATCGCGGCCAAACCGCCTCTGCCACAGGCCATGACTGATGACGACGACGCCCGGCCTTGGGACTTCCTCCGCGCGCGTGAAGATGCGGCCGTTCTCGGGCTTCCAGCCGAGGACGTCGAAGAGGCCGGCCGACACCAAGGCACCCGTGACTGGTTCGGGTGACCCCTGTCCGAGGAACTTCATCGTCACCGGAGTAACGCCCTCGAGCGCAGCGAACGTGGTGTTGTCAGTCCGCCAGCGTGCGAACTGCACGTAGCCGAGCAACATGTCGATTGTGGAGCCTGGCCCCGTCGGCTCGGTGCTTGTCCCGAAGACGAGCGACTCGGGCTTTGGGTAGGGCAGGGGCCGCAGCATCGCCACGTTGACGACCGCGAAGATCGTGGCGATCGTCCCAATGCCGAGAGCAAACAAGGCGACGGACAGGCCGCTAAAGAGAGGCCGCCGTCGCAAGAGGCGCGCGGCCCTGATGAATTCGTGGCTGACAGATCGAACTGAAGAGCTCATACCGAATACCCTCTGTTATGCAATTGCGACAAGCGCCTCGAACAGCCGATCGATGTCGTCTGTTGTTGAATACACATACGCGGAAGCGCGCGCTGCTTCGGAGACGCCAAATCGTTTCAACAAAGGCGACGCGGCCATGTCGCCTGCGCGAATGGCGATGCCTTTCGAATCGAGGGCAGTGGCGATGGCCGCTGGAGATTTCCCATCGATCACGAACGTAAACACGGGCACGCGATCAGGCGCCGATTGCGGCCCGATGATGCGCAGCCCTTTCACTTCTCGCAATCGCGCCAGGCCGTGCTCCACCAGACCCTGGTCGTGACGCCACATCGTCTCTTTCCCCAACGACGTGAGGAAGTCCATCGCCGCCGCCAGTCCGACCGCCCCCGCGACATCCGGCGTCCCGGCCTGAAACTTCTGCGCGCCGTGCTCAAACGCCGCACCTTCGAAATCCACGTCGTGAGCCATGTTGCTACCCACGTGGTACGCAGGCATCGCATCCAGCAACTCACGGCGACCCCAAACGACGCCCGTGGCCATCGGCCCAAGCATCTTGTGACCCGAGAACACGTAAAAATCGCAGCCTAGATCGTCCACATCGACGCTCACGTGCGGCACCGCCTGCGCGCCGTCGATCACAACCCGTGCGCCGGCCTGCCGAGCCAGCGTGCAGATCGCCTTGGCGGGATTGACAAGTCCCAAGACATTGGACACATGGCTGAACGCGATGAGCCGCGTCTTCGCAGAGATCATCTGCTTCAGTTGGTCGAGCCGCAGGCGGCCTTCGTCATCCACATCGACGATGCGCACCATGGCGCCCGCGTGTTTGGCCGCGCGGGTCCACGGCATCAGGTTGGAGCTGTGTTCCGCAATCGTGAGGATCACTTCGTCCCCGGGGCGGAGATTTGCAGCACCCCAGGTGCCGGCAATCAGATTGATCCCCTCGGTCGTGCCTCGCGTGAAGATGACCTCGCTCGGGCTTAAGGCATTGATGAATCGCGCCACGGTTTGACGCGCCGCGGTCACGCGCGCGGCCGCTCGGCGCGCGAGGGTGTGCGCCGGGGAGGGGTTCGCGTTGTCGGTTGCGTAGAACGCAGCGAGCGCGTCGATCATCGCCTGGGGGCGTAACGTCGTCGCGGCGCTGTCCAGATAGGCGAGCGACCGGCCATTCATGGACTGGAGAAGTGCTGGGAAGTCAGCACGCCACCGGTTGCTCTGCGTCGTTCCCGCCCTCACTTGTGTCCCCTCTCCTTCGAGAGGGTGCGCGCCCGAAAGCACGCCACCGGTTGCAGCAGTCCCCAGGAACTCTCGACGTGTTGTCACCATTTGGCAGCCCTCCATAGTTCAGTGCGACTCTGTTGATGTCTCGGTTGCTTCAGGTTTACGTCCATGTGGAGTGCCGCGATCTGGCCGGTCCGCCGAAGGAGACGAGCACTCGGCCCGTCCAGAATCGAAGGGCTTCGCGAAAGGCAGGCCGTGCCGTGAAAGGGCAGAACAGCAGAAGAGCCGCTAATCCAACTGGCGGAGCGTCTCAGCGCGCCGGGCTGCAGGGAATCGGACTGCAGGAAATGGGCGACCTCCCGCACGTCGATGACGACAGGGCCGGAACCGGAGCCGAGTTCCTGCTGCAGCTCGGTCGGCGAGGCGGTGGACGCATCCATGGCGGACTCCTCTGAGAGAGTTCATGCCGTAGATCTTGGACGCGTCCGCGTCTTCATCCCATCCGAATGGATGGGCAGGGAGTCCACGCTTCCCACCATTGACAGTAGACGAGGCTGCTGATTGCTGTCAAGGGAAATTCTCGAGTTCAGTACTCGGCAGGCATCGACGCTTGGCCGGCTTGTGCGCTTCGACCGTATCGAGCACATTCCTTAAGAGCCCAGGTTCTGGGGGTTCGGCGTGGCATGGGCCTTGCTGCCCAAGAGACTGATGAACATCACTCCTCGGCGGCCGTCGCCGGAGCACAGGCTTCCCGGAGTCAGGAGAGTGACATGAGAAGGCGACTTATCGTGTGCCGGCTAACGCTGTGCCTGATCGCCACCCGGGGAGCGGCAATCGTGATCCGCCACGATCGGACGGACAGTCTCTATCGGGCGGCGGGAGGGCCGATCAGGGCTGTTTGCATGGTCGGCCGTGCCGGAGATGCTACTTTGATCTCACCAACCTGGGCGCTCACCGCCGCTCATGTCGTGTCCGGTATGCGGCGCGAGAGGCCGGTGGTCACGCTCAACTGCAGCGGTCACGAGGTTTCGATCCGGCGCGTGGTGCCCCACCCAGACTGGCGCGACATGGGACCACACGACCTGGCGCTGTTAGAGCTGGACGAAGATGTCGGCGCCTTCGGTCCAATTCCCTTGCTGCCCGAAGGCTCAATCGAACTTGGAGCGACCGCCACGCTGGTAGGTCATGGCGCCACCAAAACGGGCCAGGGCGGCTCGTGGGTGGAAGACCGACAGCGACGCGCGGCCACCAGCGTCATCGACCGTGTGGATGATCAGTGGCTGCATTTCTCTTTCGATGCAGCCCCGGGTGGTACCGATCTCGAGGGCGCTCCCGGCCGCGGAGACAGCGGCGGCCCGGCGCTGATTGAGGTCGAAGGAAAGCGCTTCGTGGCCGGAGTCAGTTCGCTCGGCACCGACGGAATGGCCGGCCCTGGAACCTACGGAGCGGGCGACCTGTTCGGGCGGATTTCCACCCACCGCCGCTGGCTTTGGAGCGTCATGGGTGAATCCACTCCGAAGCTTCGCGCGAAGCGGTGAGGCTGACTCTCGCTCACCGCCTGCCGACCCCCATCAGCCCGGCTTGAGCCCGGGCGTATCAGGATCGCGCCGTTCGTGTTTGGGACGTTCCGTCCCGCTTCCGGACGCATTGTGCGGGCGGTCGTGGTTCGCACCTGAGGTTTCTTTGATTGTCGTCCGGGCTCGGGAATTGCTACCAGAGGGGAGAATGTCCAAAGAGGAGGACGACGACACACTCCCGAGTCTGGACGATCCATACTCGCGATTTCGACGCTGGGTAATCGCGCTCTTTGGTCCAGGTGTGGTCGTCGCGGAGGCTATGGAGGGACGCCTTATCTTGGCGCCTGCGCTTGCCTTTGCCTGTGTAGCGCTCTGGGCGCTTCTTGCTCGTCGCCTCGGCGGCACGGGCTCAGTCCTGAATCTGGTCGAGAGAACTGCCCTTGCCATTGCTGGGGCACTCTTGGTCCTGCACTATGCGCGCTGGTGGGCGGGTCACTTTTGATGCCGCAGCCCTGGGATTCCTGCGGAGTTCATACTTCCTTGACACGTCCCGGAACCGGTAGAGAACCACGGCCATAGCGACGGCATCAGGGGGCGAAGGCGAGAAGTCCGGAGAGCAGAAGCACCGAAGCCGCGATCACCAGCCAGCCGTGGAGAATGCCTTCCATCATTCGCTGAACGAGACCGCGGAGAGGAAGGCCCGGAATGCTGATGAGGAAGAGTCCCAGGAGGATCACCGGGCCAGAGGCGATCGCGATCATCGACAGGAGGGAATGGCTGACTTCAAGAGCACGACCCATCTCGATCAGTCCGGCCCCGCCCACCGAGGTCGCGGGCCCGCTGCTGAACCGAGCAGGCGAGGATGCCGAACACGCCAACCGTGGCCAGCAGCAGCGCGAGCAACGCGAACGAAGCCACCATCACCGCGCGGAAACGATGGCGCCCCGTGGCCGCCCAATCGAGGTCGGCCCAGAGCACCCTCGCGGTCGAAGGGCGCTCTCTCTAGGTGAACCCTCAAATCGCAGGCCCCTGAATGATCTTGTGTCCGCGAGTTGACGCAGCAAGCCAAGGGCAGGTCATCGGCCCGGCTGATCGGGAAGGCGGGCTGTTAACCCTCTCGCCCAAGTCCAGTTATTGCATGGGTCTGACCGCGAAGCAGAGATTCAGCCCGATTGACGTTGCGAATCCTTGATTGACCCGCCGGGGTCGCGTACCCTTACGCAACCACATGCAAATCCGGCGGTCGGGTGATTGCTTCGATGCCGAGGAGGAGACTGGTGAACGAAGACGCGGCAGTACTGTCGTTGGTCGGCTCAGGCGAGAGGCTCTCGCTTGAGCGACTGAGCCCTTCCCCCTCAAAGCGCGCATCGCGCGCGTCGGGGCACGTGCGTCGTTCGCAGGAGTGAATGCAAACGGCGCCCCGGCGGCCCCAAAACCGGGGCGTCCCTTCGGAGTGTCGAATATGAATCTCGCCTCTGCGATAAGGAGAACGATCGTTTTCGCATTCATGTTGGCTGCGGCCCTGTCGACGGCCGCCGACCGGCCTGAATCCGCGCCCGCGCCGCAAGCCGATGTCTCCCTTTTTGCCGAAGTGGCTCAAGTGATCGATCGAGCGCGCATGGACCTCATTTCAGTCCGCCGGGACCTGCACACCTATCCAGACCTCAGTGGCGCAGAGTCGCGCACCGCATCGGTAGTGGCCACCCGTCTCCGGTCCCGAGGCCTCGACGTTCGAGTGGGTGTTGGGGGGCACGGGGTCGTGGGGGTTTTGCGGGGCGCCCTTCAAGGACCCACGATCGCCTTTCGCGCCGACATGGACGCGGTTTCCTCGACCGCGCGCGACCCGGTTGATTTTCCTTCCCTCGTGCCGGGAGTTCGGCACATCTGCGGTCACGACATTCACACCGCCGTGGCCCTGGCGCTGGTGGACGGCCTCTCCGCGGTTCGCTCCTCTCTCTCGGGCTCCGTAGTGTTCCTGTTCCAGCCTGCAGAGGAAACCGCTCAAGGCGCCCGCGCCATGCTCGATGCCGATGCTCTGCCCCTGCCGCGCCCGGAGGCGATCTTCGCCTTCCATACCGCACCCCTTCCCGTTGGCCAGATCGGAACCAAGGGCGGCGCGCTCCTTCCCGGCCGGGATCGAGTGACGGTTTCGATTCGGGCCACTCCGAGCCGCGGTGATCTGGCCGAGCGCGTTGTCGCCACCTTCAGATCCCTGAGTACGATCGAGCCCGGTGGATCCAGTGCGGACCCCTTTGTGGTCACCGTCTCCGCCCAGTCCCAGTGGCTGGCCGCCGGCAGCGAGTGGCGGATCACCTCGGACCTCATCGTCTCGGATCCCGTGGCCCGGGACGCCGCCCGGGCCCGCCTCGACGTGACCTTGAGCGAAGTGCGCGGTCCTGATATCGGCGTCGACGTGGAGTGGCTTCGCAGGATCCCCGGAGCGGTGAACGATCGAGCGCTCGAACTGTCGCTTCGTCCGGCCATCGAAGGAGTGGTGGGCTCGACTGGCCTGCTGGTCAGTTCCCTGGTGTCCTCGACGTTCAGTGAAGACTTCGGATGGTTTCAGGAGGAGATCTCCGGCGTGATGTATTGGCTTGGCGTCGCCAATGCGGAACGGGGATGGGCCGGAGTCCCTCATAGTCCAGACTACGCGGCGGACGAAGACTCGATTCAGGTCGGGGCGAGGGTGATGGCGGCGATTCTTCTCGATCAGTTGCGCGCCCGGAAAGCCTGGTAGTGACTCCCGGAGACTTCGTCTTTCAACTTCGCGTCACCGTGGTGGAAGAAAACGTCGCGACCTACGGCCCAACAGTGCTTCTCGCATGCTCTCTCCCATGGCTCGTGGGATTTTTTGTGAGGTGCCCTGCGAGCCGCAAGAAGGCCCGAGCCATGGTGCTCCGAAGCAGGGAATGACCATCAAGGCACAGCTTGCCGCATTGGAGCGGGCCGGCATTGGCCTCGCACCCGGAACGTCCGTTCGTTCCATTGCCGAACATTGCGAGCCAGACGACGAGCTGCGACAACTCCTGTGCGAACTGGGCAACGACGCGGAAGACGACTCCGGCGGCGCCCGGCCGCAGTCCCATGACATATGGCACTGCGATGCCGAGTGTATCTATGACGATGGCGACTACGTCGCACTCGCTCAGCGTTTGGCGCTCATGGCGGGCGGTGCTCTTCCCCTTGAGGCCCTGGCAGACCACATCGGAGATGACGGTGCATGGCTTTCGTTTTCCCTCGACGGTAGGGAGTACCACTGGCCCTTGGAGCTCAGCTCCGACTGGGTGGACTCAAGCCTTTTCTCCCGCTTTGCCCAGCTGCTCGCAGACCGCAACGCGGGGCGAAAGTTCACCTACATGGACCTCGGCGGACAGGACTTCCTGATCGGCTGCGCCAACGAGGAACAACTACGCATCCTCAACGCCCTCCCGGGCCTCGCATTCAGGTGGCTCAACTAGTACTAGTGAGAATCGCTCATGACAAACCGCACTGAGGATGGCTTGATTTCATCGGCCACGGGGGCGGCCTCAGCCTACGGACTCAGTCGGACCAGGCGTTGCCCAGTTCTTGTCAAGCCACATGACCTCGTCTGGGTCAGCGCCAAGGTTGAAGGCTTTACTCGCCCAAAAGTACTCGATCAGATCCTCGTGCTCGATGGGCTCCCAGCCGCTCGACCACCCGTGATTCCCTTTCATGACCTCGTAACCAGAGCCAGATCGCCGAAACGAGACGTAGGCCCCCGGATCGGAGGGTGAGGGGAAGTGTCGATCGTAGAAAGATAAGCTTGAGTCTGGCGGCAGGTCGGCGACCAGCAGCGCGACGGAGCTTCTTGCCGTGTCCGGGTGCAGGACGAGATGACGGCTATAGGAGCTCTTCCGGTACAGCAGAACGCCTGGGATGTTGAGGGGGTAGGGCATTGATGAGGCCCAACGTTCGAGTTGGGGTCTCCCCGCGAACGAAGGACCAGCCTCTTTCACGAACCGTCCCAGGCAAGCAGCGTGGTCCGGCAGTGCCGACAAACAAGCATGCAGGCCACAGCGCTGACCTCTACCGCACCGGGAGTGAGGGGATCGGGATGATAGCGGAAGAACGGCAACGCCATCACGAGAGGCCGGCCTTCGTTCTCGCCGCACCGGCTGCGTCGGTGGCATGACGAGGGCGCGTCGGGCTGGCGAACACCGGCCCGGCTTTTTGCGCCCGGGCCTGTGGACTGCGCGCTGGTTGCGCCTTTCCATCTCCGCCTTGAGACCCGCGGACCAGATCCACAAGTCGTTGGAACCTCGGGTCGGTCTCAAACCCCTTCCAGTCTTCGTTGTATCCGATCTTCATCGCGAGCGGACTGCGCTCACCGACGGTCTTGCGAAGGTCGGCGATAGCGGCGTCTCGATCACCCAGGGCGAACGAAGCGAGGGCTCGGTAGTAGGGCGCTATGTAGGGACCGTTCGGGTCTTTCATCTGAGCGGAGACCTCGCGTGCTCTCTCGGCGCGGCCGCTCTTCACGAGCGCCACCACAAGATAAGCGTGAGCGGCCCCGTCGGCGCCTGAGGCACCTCGCTCAAAGGCCGCGATGGCTTCCACCCATCGGCCCTCTCGACCGAGTCCCCGACCCTTCCAAACGTGGGCCAGGGGCCAATCCGGTCGCAGGTCCAAGACGATATCGAATTCGCCCAGCGCCTCCGCGTTGCGGCCCTGCGAGGCCAAGATGTCGCCGAGATTGCCGTGGAGCACGGCGGCCAGAGGATCGAGGTTAATGGCTCGGCGGATGGAAGTCTCCGCCTCCTTGTGGCGCCCCAGCGCGGTCAGGCGGACGGCGTTCCAGTGGTGCGCGACCACCAGGTTCGGGTTGAGAGTCAGCGCGCGCTCCATGGCTCGGCGCGCCTCCTCCTCGCTGCCGCTCGCGAGGCTGTGATACGCGGCGAGGGCGTTCCAGCCTTCAGCGAGATTGGCGTCGAGAGCGATCGAGCGATCGGCCGACGCCCTTACCATCGCCCAGTTCGGGCCAGGATCGATGAGGCCGTGGTCCATCAAGACGATGCGAACTTCCGCGATCGAGGCCCAGGCCGGGGCGAAAGCCGGCTCATCCCGGGTGCACTCCTCGAACAGGGCGAGGGCCTCCTCCAGGGACTGGCGGTCGCGATTCCCCAACCGGGCGCGTCCTTGCAGGTACTTCACATTGGCCTCGACCGACTTTGGGGAACGGCGCAGGGTGGAGCGAGACAACTCGACCGCCCCATCAATGCCTCGGGCGACCCGCTCGGAAACCGACTCCTGGAATGACCACAGATCCGTGTGGCTCTTGTCGTCGAGGGTCCACAGACGGGTCCCATCGGAAGCCTGCACCAGCGAGGCGATGGCGCGCATGCCTTCCGGCGTTCGTTGAACCCGACCCTCGAGGACGTAAGTGACATCCACGGTTTTTCTGAGTTCGCTCAGCGGTGTGGTGCGGCGCTTGTACTCCATGGAAGACGTTCGCCCCAGCACGGTCAGGCTTCCTGGGCGAGCCCGCCCCACGCGGGAGATCACTTCGTCCGTCAGGCCGTCGGCCACCAACTCGTCGGCGGTGGACTCGGAGGCCGCGACGAAGGGGAGAATGAGGAGCCGCGGAACTGCTGACGTTGAGGGTGGCGGCAACGGTGGTTGGAGAAGCCACGCCGAGAGTCCAACCACGCTGGCGGTCATTACACCGACGCCGCCCCAACCACGAAGCGTCCATCGAGATTTGATGCCATCGCTCGCGCCGTCGGGTGTGTTTGTCGGCGGCCTCGCTGTCTGGAGGTTCGGCGCGACGCCGGCTGTGACCTCCGGGGTAGGGAGCGTCTTGATCCGAGGAGCGCCCGGCGCCGGTGCGGAATCGAGGGGTCGGACTTCAGCGAGAAACCGATACCCTCGTCGCGGCAGAGTCTGTATGAACCGAGGTGAATCCGCGTTGTCCGCGAGGATGGCCCGGATTTCCCGGATACTGTGGTTCAGGCCCTGATCGAAATCGACGATCTCCTCGGGATGCCAGAGTTCCTTGTAAAGATCCGCACGGGTCACCACGGCGCCGGGGCGGGCCAGGAGAATCGCCAGGACCTTCAGCGGCTGATTACGAATTCGGGTGAGCCGGCCGTCCTTGCGCAACTCTCCCGCCTCGAGGTCGAGTTCGAAAACCCCGAACCGAAAACCGATCTGGCTCGGCCCGGAAACGGATGAGGACGGCGATTGTCCGCTTTCTTGGATCACTGTGGTTTGAGCCGCAAGGGAGTATGAAGGGAAGGGGTCGGTACCACTACGGTCGTTCTCCTATTGTGGGAATCTAACGGCTTCTTGCTCAGCAGGTTGTGGGGCCATCCACAAATCAGGCTCAACTCACCTCGCCGCCATTGAGCATCGATCCAGCCCGGCTCTACCATCATCGCAAGCAGGAAGGACGCCAGGCTGGCTTCCGCCGGGTGTTCGTCAACTGCTTTTGGACTCGATCGAGGAACAATCCCCATGCTGATCCCCCTGCTCTGTGCTCTCGGCCTTGCCGTTCTGCTGACGGCCGCCGAGCCTGAAGTCCCCCTCGTTCGGGCCCATGGCGTACGACTCAACGTCCTTGACATGAAGGCGGCGGTGGACTTCTACAGTGCGAAGCTCGGCTTCCAGATCAAGAGTGGAGGCGCCGCAACCCTGGATGTGGACTTGGTGGTCGATGCCGGCCATCGGCTCACTCTCCACCAGGTCTCCAACCTGCCCCCGCCTTCTTCCACCGAAGCGCGCGCCAGCCTCACCCTCCAGGTGCGGGACCTCGACGCCTCGCTCTTCCGCCTCCGATCGGCAGGCGTGCCCTTGGGCGAGGTGATCAAGAGGAAGGAGGGGGTTGGGATCGCTGCGACCATTCACGACCCCTTCGGGACGCCCCTCTCGTTGATGCAGCAGACCGTCACTCCGATCGAGGAATTCACCGAACCGGCGATCTACAACTTCGGCTTCTACGTTCCCGACATGGCTCGCGCTCGCGATTTCTATGAAGCCATTTTCGGCTTCGTGGCGCGGTCTGAGCGCTACTTGCCTTTCGACCTGCCGCTCGGACACGCCGACAAATCCTTCGCCTTCATGCTGCACGTCCGCGACGGCGTCGAAGCCATGC
This sequence comes from Vicinamibacteria bacterium, assembly GCA_031412915.1. GTDB lineage: Bacteria > Acidobacteriota > Vicinamibacteria > Fen-336 > JAGNNV01 > JAGNNV01. The sequence goes on from JANODX010000087.1 coordinate 16,717, forward strand.
GGTACAAGTCGATCGACGACGAACGGGTGGTGATTCTGTTCGAAGCGTCGGACCTCGCTCGTACGGTCGAGCGCCTCAAGGCCAAGGGAGTTGTTTTCCAGAAGTCGCCACGAACCGCTACCGGCGCGTCGCGAGTCGCTCACTTTTTCGACCCCTTCGGCTACCTCTCCGAGATCATCGAGAAGCGCCGATAGAGCCATGTACAGCGGCCTGACCAATCGCCTCATCCCGGTGGTGAAGAGATTTCCACGAGCCAGTGGAACTGTGTTCATCGCGCTCGGTTGCTACGCCTGCGTCACGGGTCTTAGGGATGGGGCGGAGCTTGAGGGCTTTCGAGGAGGTCTAGAGGTTGAAGGGCGCGTGGATGCGGTGGTCGACACGTCGACCTGGCGACCCCAGTATTCGGCGGACATCGTCGTCGAGCTTGCGGAACGCGAGCCCGTGATTCAGCGCGTCCCCATCAGCCACAAAGAGGCGAGGCTTCTTGGAAGCGGTACGCCCATGCCGCTGGTGCAGGCGCGCGTCGGCTCTGCGAAGTTCGTCCGCGCCAGTCGCCTGAAGGCCGCCAGCCTCGTCGATCTCGCGGGCCGTCCGGTCACTTTCCATTTCTTCCTTGGGCTCATCTTCCTGTTGTTCGGTCTCTGGATGTTCTTGGCCGGCCCCGGCCGGTTCGCCGATCCCTCGCCCCCGCCTTCGCGCCTCGCACCGAAACAACCGCTTGGCTCACGTCCGCTGACTCGGCCGACTCAAGGAGCGAAGGGCAGATGATTGGGCGCGCGTGTTTGAAGGAGGGAGCGAGATATGGGCTACCAGCTGGGCGTTGCGGCCATCGAGAGTCACGACCTGGAAGCGATTCGAAGCACCGTGGAGGCGCTGGGATTTCGCATGGACGCGATAGAAGTTCTTGAAGGTCCCGACCGACTCCGGACTTTCGGCGAGCGCTTCTATGACGCTGGGCGGTTACGTCGGCATCGGGCGATCGGGATGTGGCGGACGGGGGAGTGGACGCAACTCTGCTCGGACCGCATCCCAGCAGTATTGCTCGACGAGACGGACTCCACCCGCCTCCTGCGGTTGCCTGGGGGAGTTCGCGTTTTCGCGGCGATGGTCTCGTCAGTGGTTGATCTGTACGCATTTGGGGTCTGGAGCAGCGAGGGTAGGCGCCGCGTGATTAACCCTGGTGAAGGCGGCGAGTTTCTTCAAGAAGGATCGCGGCTCCCCGGCGAAGAATGGACGACGCGTGACGACTTCAACGAGGAAGACATCCTCGAAGTGGCAGCGCGCCTGTCCCTTGATTTGGAGGCGGACGTGGCCGACTCCGACTGGCTTGCCATCGCGGACATCTGGGACCGCCCGAAGGGTTGACCTGTACCCTATGCTTGGATCCGACCGGACATGCCGACCACGATGCGGACCGTATGGTTATGACCGAGGCCGAGGCCACGATGGGAGCGTTTATCAACGCCATCAACACTCGGGATCTGCCGACGTTGACTTTGCTGATGCCTCCGGACCACACCTTCGTTGATGCTGCGGGAGAGAGCCAAGTCGGGGGCGCGCTGATGGTGGGTCGATGGGCGGAGTTCTTTCGGCTTTTCCAAGCTATGAAATCGAAGTCGATCGCGTGCTCACCGAAGGAACCGCGGTTGCCGCCTTCGGCTGGATATCGTTCCAACTGAACAGGACGGCAAGGAACAGTGGTTGGAAGAGATCAAGTACGGACGCAGGAAACCAAACCAGATCCACTGAACCCTGGCCAAGAGTCGCTTCGCCCTCAACGATCGGAGACCAAACCGCAATGACCACCCTTTCCTCGCTTTTTCTCGCCGTCCTGCTGGCCGGACCTCAGGAGTCTGTTCCGGCTCCCACCGTCCCTCCATCAAAGGCCCCGGCGCCTTGCACCCGGCCGATCCATCGGCAGTTCGACTTCTGGGTGGGCCACTGGGATGTCCTGAATCCAGAGGGCAAGTTCGTGGGCACGAATCGAATCGAGCGAGTGGGAGAGTGTTTCCTCCAGGAGAACTGGGCGGCCGCAGGCGGCGGCTACACCGGGAGATCGCTGAACTCGGTCGGATTCGACCGAAAATGGCATCAGACCTGGAATGACACCAGTGGGTTGCGACTGGAACTCGTCGGTGGGCTGATAGGCGGCAGGATGGTTATGGAGGGCGACACTCCGTCGCAGGACCCAAAGCAGAAGAGCCCAACCCGCAACCGCATCACCTGGAGTCCCGAGGCTGAGGGAGTCGTGCGTCAGCATTGGGAGACGTCCGCCGACGAAGGCAAGACCTGGGCAACGTCCTTCGATGGCCGTTATCACCCCGCCTCATCGGCCCCGGCCCCGCTCGATGGCTTCTTCGGCCGGATCGCCGGCGCGTGGATCGGGTCTGGTTCGGTGATGCGCCGGGATTCGCATGTGGAGTTCAGGGTGGAGCGCGGCGTGGGGTCGACGGTGCGGCTGCATTGGCGGAACGTGATGCAGGGACCTCGCCGCGATGTGTTCGAAGGCGCGGGCGTCTACCTGAAGCAAAAGGAAGGCGGCTACGCTGCGACCTGGTGGGACTCACAGGGCGCCAGGCATCCCATCGTGGCGACCGAAGCCGCGGACGGCTCATCGCTCACTGCCCTGTGGGGCGAGTCGGGGAAGACGGTGTACTCCTTGATCGAAGGCGGGGACCTGGAGGTCGTGGACAGTGTCAAGCGCCCCGACGGCAGTTGGGGAGAGTTCGGACGATCCAGGCTCAAGCGGCAGTAAGGCACGAACCCCGCCAAATAAGTCATCGTCTGCGATCCGTGGACGAGCTTCCAGACCTCGATTCCGCGCCGTGACAAACCACTGTATCCTGCCCCGGAGCAGCACGCACGCCTCCGGTACTGCTTCAAGGAGGCGCGATGACCGAACCGAAAGAACAAGCCGAAAGCCTCTCGCCATGGTGGCGCCACGCCACCATCCTGGTGATGATCGCGGGGTTTTCTGTCTTGACCCTCGTCACCGTTCTCACCTACACCAACGCGCCTCCCATCCCGTCGCGCGTTACGAATGCGGCGGGGGCCACGTTGTTCGATCGGGAGACCATCCTCCATGGCCAGGAGGTCTTCCTCAAGTACGGCCTGATGGAGCACGGCTCCCTGTGGGGTCACGGCGCCTATCTCGGACCCGACTACACTGCGGAGTATCTCCACCGCACGGCCGAGATATGCGGAGAGGCGGCCGGCGATCTGAAGAGCAACCGTTACGATTCCGCGACCGACACCCTGGTGTTCAGCCCCTGCGAGGCGACGTCCGTCGAGATCCAGGGCGGCGAATGGGAACAGTACTTTCGGGGACCGACCCCGGCGCCGGGGCTCGGGTCGATGTTCATCAAGGACCCATCCGAGGTGAAGGCCCTGAACGCCTACTTCGCCTGGGCCACCTGGGCCACCGTCGCGAACCGACCCGGGAAGGACTACTCGTACACCAACAACTGGCCGTATGAACCCCTCGTGGGCAATCGCCCAAGCAGCTCCACGTACCTTTGGAGCGCCATGAGCCTGATCACGCTTCTCGGCGGCATCGGCGCGATCCTCTTCTTCTTCGGAAAGTTCGACTATCTCGGGTGGGGCGGGGCGAAGACGGCGTCGCACTTTCATGACCCCGCTCTCGCCGGGTGGAAGCTGACCCCCTCTCAGTGGGCCACCGGAAAGTTCTTCGTCGTGGTGGCGGCTCTGTTCACTTTGCAGAGTCTGGCGGGTGGGGCCCTGGCTCACTACCGGGTTGAGCCGGGAGCGTTCTACGGGTTCGATCTCGCCTCGTATCTTCCCTACAACCTGCTCCGCACGTGGCACCTGCAACTTGTGATCTTCTGGATCGCCACCGCCTGGGTGGCCGGCGGACTGTTCCTCGCCCCCCTCGTGGGCCGCGAGGAGCCGAAGGGGCAACGCCTCGGGACGAACATTCTGTTCGGCGGGCTGGTCTTCGTGGTTCTCGGCAGCCTTCTCGGCGAATGGTTGGGCATCAACGACAAGCTTGGCAATCTCTGGTTCTGGCTGGGCCATCAAGGCTCGGAATACCTGGACCTCGGACGGCTCTGGCAGGTGTTGCTTGCGGCCGCCCTCGTGCTCTGGCTCGTCCTCATGTTCCGCGCCCTGCGACCCGCGATGAAGGCGCCCGGGCGTTCCGAGATGGCTTCGCTCTTCCTCTACTCGGCGGCCGCCATTCCGATCTTCTATCTGCCCGCTCTCTTCTACGGTCCCCACACCAACTTCGCGGTCATCGACAACTGGCGGTTCTGGATCATCCACCTCTGGGTCGAAGGCTTCTTCGAGTTGTTCGCCACCGTGCTCGTCGCCACCATGTTCCACCAGATGGGTCTGGTCAGTGTGATCACCGCCACTCGTGTCGTCTATCTGGATGCGATCCTGTATCTCGGCGCGGGCATCATCGGCACCGGGCATCACTGGTACTTCACCGGTCAGGGCACGTTGAACATGGGCCTCGCTTCCGCTTTCTCAGCCATGGAGGTGGTGCCGCTGACTCTGCTGACTCTGGACGCCTGGGACTTCGTGCGCATCAAGGATCGGCCCTGCGAGGCGTGTGGCTCCAGCTTCGCGGGAGGCCAGATGTGGGCCATCTACTTCCTGATGGCGGTGGGCTTCTGGAACTTCGTCGGAGCTGGCGTCTTCGGATTTCTCATCAACCTCCCGATCGTGTCGTACTTCGAGGTGGGGACCATGCTGACCAGCAACCACGGTCACGCGGCGATGTTCGGCGTCTTCGGGATGCTCGCTCTTGCCGTCCTGGTCTTCTGCCTGCGCGCCATGCAGACCGACGCAGTCTGGGCAGGCACCGTGAAGTTCGTGCGGGTCGGGTTCTGGGGCCTCAACGCCGGTCTCGCTCTTATGATTCTGACCGATCTGTTTCCCGGGGGCGTCCTCCAGTTGTCGGATTCCCTGACCAACGGCTACTGGCACGCGCGCCGCCTCACCTACCTGATGAGCGGAACCTTCCACACGCTCGAGTGGGTGCGGATCTTCGCCGACTCGGTCTTCCTGGTGTTCGGCGTTGTTCCAATCCTGATTGCGGCGTTGCGATCGTTGGCGAAGCGTGACGCGGCCCGGCTGTAGCCCTTTAGTCTGACCTTGGGGAAGGCCCGGAAGTCCCCGCGCAGGCGTTCCGTTTGTCCCGCAGGCCGGCAAGCCGTCGACCGGGCCAAGGCGCGAGGCCACCGCTGAGACGGGGGCCGCGAGGACAAGGACCTCTGCGGGATCAGGCGCCTCGCGCGAAGACCCAGCGCCTGAAGTGCAGCCAGGCTCGGCCGCCCAGTTTCTTGAGCGGCTTTTTCGCGTTCCACATCAGGGCCTGGCGGGCACGGGGACCGAAGCTCCCGCGCGCGAGAGCCTGTGCGGCGTCGGGGGTCGTGTTCCGCTTGATGGAGTAGCGTCCGAGCACCGCCAATCCGGCGACGCGACGCACCCGCGACGTCGGCTCCGAGTTGAAGAGAACGCTGTAGCCGGAAGCGTGTACAGCCTGGGCCACGCGCCGTGAGTAGAAGCCGCCGGGGACGGACACGCTGAACGGCGCCTCGCCGAGGATGAGGGCGAGGATGCGCCGGCTCTCGCTCCACTCATGAAGAAGCGCGGCGTCACCAAGTTCCGAAATGCGCGGCGGGTGCGAGTGCGAGTGCGAGCCGATGTGATGGCCGCGCTCGTGGAGGCGGCGGATCTGCGTTGCCGAGAGGAAACCCGGTTGGCCGATCCTCTCCGTCACGATGTAGAAGTGGCCTCGCCAACCGCGCGCCTCGAGGAGTCCGGCGGTCGGCTCGTCGGCGCTTGCGCCGCCGTCATCGAAGGTGAGGAGAACGGCCCGCTCAGTTGCCGGTTCGACCTCTCCCGAATGCCCAATGAGCCGGATGCGCGCCTCGGCGACCATCCCGATACGGTCCAGGTGCGCGCAGAAGGCGGCCTCGTCGAGCTTGTAACTGTCGGCGTCGGCGCCCGCGAAACCGCTCGAGGCGAGGGCGCCCCCGGATACGACGTCGTGATAGAGCAAGGAGATGTGACGCATGGTCACGACGCGCCGGCATTGCTGTTTGCGGCGCGCCGCCGGGCCGCCCGCTTCCACGAGAAGTAACGCGTCAGCCACGGCTGTCCCCACGTGCCCGATGTGCGGCCGGCCGTGCTGATGGTGGCCGCCGTGCCCCGCTCGATCGCGAGCAGGGTGTCGCGTATGCGATCGAGGTTGTCGAAGACCACGCGGTGCTGGATGGTGATGTGTGACTCGCCCCGTTCGTCGTACGGATAGGAGAAGAAGCCGTAGACCGGACCCGTGTCGATGCCCTGGTCGACCTTGAGGAGAGTCATGCCGACCTTGTCGAGGTCCCGGTTGGCCAGGGCCCAAAAGCACCCATGGGAGTTGCGGTACTCGGGGCAGATCCCGGGGTGCATCACGAAGGTCCCGAGCGATGGGGCCGCGAAGATCTCCCGCTTCAGGATGAACCTGCAGCGCGCGATCATGAGGTCGGGGCGGATCCCCTCGAGGAAGGCGCGCGTTTCCGGTGTGTTCGGGGTCGCCGTCTTGTGCACGGGCACGTCCTCAGGCAGCGGCAGGTACTTCGCCGCGACGTCGACGAGGAGCTTTCGCTCGAAGGCGGCATCGCGCGCCTGCCAGACGAGGCGGTGGTAGACGCGATAGGCGATGACATCGACAAACCGCAGCAGCCCTACGCGCTTGACCTGGCGCATGATGCGGTTTCGCTTTTGCTTCTTACCCTCCTCGATGACCACGAGACCGGCGACCTTCGAGAACGAGCCGAGCCAGCGCGCGAGGGCGACGCGGTTCGCGTCGTCGTCATGGTGACACATCAGGACGGTCTTCATGATTAATGTTATACGCGCCCTGCCTGATGAGTCGATCAGAGCTTCCGTGGTCTGTGAACCGGAGGGCGACCCTCTTCAGGTAGAGCCGGCTCGGCCTGATCGGATCCGATCGTTGGGTTTCCCGTCTATCGGACCGGGCCGCCGTTGAGCGCCTGATCGGTGAGCGGGATCGTGATCACCACACGGTCCTCGAGATTCCTCGTGATGTGGCCCTTTCCGGTGGTGTCTTCGATCAGGTTGATGTGGCCCGGCCCGGTCTGGACCTTCTGACCCCCGGACAACTCGAGTTCGGCTCGGCCCGTCAAGGTGATCACGTATTGCCGCCTCGGCCCGGTGGCCCTGGCGAGTGCGCTTGCCGTGCGGCCCCATCATAGGCTCCCGGATGTCGTAAGGTAGCTCCGGTTCACCTAAGGATGACAATGCTCAGACGATTATTTGCACTCACTCTTCTGGCGGCGGTCCTTTCGCCCCAGGCTCAAGCCCAGACGATGCGCGGTGATGTTCTCTACCGGGTGACCCTGCTGCGCGGAGCACCCGGAAGACTCCTCGACCTGGTCGGCGCCCTCAAGGCGAGCGGCCTTGGGACTTCGGACTCGAAGTCGTGGCTGCTCAGGCACTCGCAGGGCGATCATTGGGATCTGATGGTCCTGCAGCCGATCGCCGGATACGCACAGGCGCTGAAGAACGATCGTCCCTCTTCGCTGGCCCCGCTGGAGTTCATCGCCTGGCAGGAGGAAGAGTTCGTGCGCGGGCCCGACCTCGACGCCCTCCCCGGTTTCCGCGACGCGAAGTTGTTCCACGTCGAGATGTTCCATGCCCTCGGAGAAAAGCGCGCGGAACTGATCAAGGAGAGGGAAATGGAGAACGCGAACGCGGTCGGGTTGGGACGCCCGGCGAGTGCCATCTTCGTGCGGGAAATGGGCGCGTCGTGGGACTGCTTCACCCTGGACGCCTACCGAAACTGGAAGCATTACGCGGAACGGGACGAGGTGACCAAGGAAAAGGCGACGAGCGCCGCCAAGGCCGCCGGCTTTCAAAGCGATGAGCAGATCGGCCCCTATCTGCGCTCCCTGATCCTCGATCATCACGACTCCCTCCTGACGCCGGTCCGGTAGCCAAACCTTGCAGGCGGCCCGACGGGCGGCGCCGCTCTTTGTTCTGAGCGGGATTGCGAGCCTCGTCTATCAGGTGATCTGGCAGCGGATCCTGGCTCTGGCGGGCGGCGTGGGCGTGGTCTCGGTCTCGATCATCGTCGCCGCGTTCATGCTGGGCCTGGCCGTCGGGTCCTTCGTGGGCGGGCTTGTCGGCCGAAGACTCTCCCCTCGAGCGGCCCTCCTCGCCTTCGCCGGTGCGGAAGGCTTCCTCGCACTTTTCGGCGCCTCGAGCGTCTGGCTCTACTACGACGTGCTCTTTACGGGCTTCCCACAGCTCTTCGGCAGCGTGCCCCTGGCGGCTCTGGTGGAGATCCTGGCCCTCTTCCCGCCGACCTTCGCCATGGGGCTGTCCCTGCCTCTGCTCGTACGCGCGTGCGTGACGGACGACGCCTCCGCTCCGCGCGTGGTCGCGTGGCTCTACGGGGTCAACGTGCTGGGGGCGGGCCTGGGCGCGCTTGCGACACCGTGGCTCCTGCTCCGCCACCTTTCGGTCACCGGAACCTCCTTTGTCGCCGCCGGCCTCAACGCCGTGGTGGCTCTCTCCGCTCTCCCTCTCGCCCGCGTGACATCGGATTCCCCTCCCCCTTCAGCTCCGGAAATCCGCGCGGTCTCGCCTTCCGTCGATTCGTTCGGTTTCTGGATGGGTCTTTACGCCTTGAGCGGCTTCCTGGCCCTTGGACTGGAGATGGTGTGGTTCCGCGTCGTGGAAGTGACGCTCAAGAGCACCGCCTACACCTTCGGCACCGTGCTTGGCCTGTACCTCCTCGGTCTCGCCCTCGGCACTCTTCTCGGCCGCCGCGATGTGGGGAAGTCTCCCCTCGCCACTTTCCTGCTGCTCCAAAGCCTCATCGGGGCGTGGGCCGTCGCCACCATCGTCCTTCTGGCCGGCGCCCCCGCGGAATGGCCGCTCATGGCGACCCTGGTGGAGTCGATGCGCGAGTATCGCGGCCGGCTCGGACCCGAGGCGGATCCTCTGACCCTCGCCCTCTACCTCATGGTCCCCTTGTTCCTGTTCTTCGTGCCCACGGTGGCCATGGGCATGGCGTTCCCGGCCCTGCAGCGGGCGGCGCAGACGAGCGCAAGGGAGAGCCCGCTGCGGGTGGGCCTGTTGCAGGGCGCGAACATTCTGGGCAGTCTGGCCGGCAGTCTCGTGGTCGGCCTCATTGCTTTCGACATCCTCGGCACCGCGGGCACCCTCCGGGCCCTCGGGCTGCTGGCCCTGGTCTTCGCCCTGCTGGGACTACGGCGCTTCGGAGCCTCCCTCTTCGCCCTCCCCGCTCTCGCCCTTGGCGTCCTCGTCCTGGCCACGCCCGGCAACACATCGCTCTGGCAGGGCCTTCACGGCCGCGCCGATCCACGTTCCATCGTCGAGGAGGACGCCTCGAGTGTGGTGGCCCTGACCCGGAGCGCCCGCGGGGCCTACCGCGTTTCCGTGAACGGTTTCGGGCATTCGCGTCTGCCCTACGGGGGCATCCAGACCCAACTCGGCGCGGCGCCCCTCCTGTTCCATCCGCATCCTCGGCGGATCGCCATCATCGGCCTGGGATCGGGCAACACGGCCTGGGCCGCGCTGGGCCGGACCGATGTTCTCAAGGTGGTGGTGTACGAGATCGCGCCGCCCCAAAGGCCCGCGCTCGAGACCCTGCGGAGCCGTGACGAGTTCGCAACACTCGCCACCCTGCTCTCGGACTCGCGCCTCGAACTGCGCATGGGAGATGGCCGGCAAGGCCTGGCCCGGCGCGACGAACGGTTCGACGTGATCGAGATAGACGCGCTGTACCCGTTCGTGGCCTGGAGCGGGAATATCTATTCGCAGGAGTTCTTCGCGCTCTGCCGGGACCGGCTCGCGCAGGGGGGCCTGCTCGTGGCCTGGGCGCCCACGCCTCGCGTGCTGCGCACTCTCGCCGCGGTGTTTAGGGAGATTCTCGTCTTCCCCGGAGATATCGCGATCGCGTCCACAGAACCCATCTCCCGAAAGGAGGCGAGCGGCCTGCTCGACCCGCGCTTCGGTGGGGTCGAGCGAGCCGAACTCGTGGCTCTCGTCTCCCAGGCGCGCGCGTTCTTCCCCGGCGCCGGTGACGTCAACCGCGACCTCGACCCGCGGGACGAGTTCTCGCGGCAGCCGTGACGCGCCAGGAGACCCGCCGTGGGCGAGACGAGCGAGGCGCCGCATCGCTCGCCAGGTCGCACGTTCTGCGCCTATCTTGTGCTGTCGGTCAATCCTCCTGTGGCCGCTATCGGCCGCTCCGGCCGATTCGTTCGCCTGCGTCGGTGACTCCCTCGCCACCGTCTACTTCATCGCGGAGAATGGCCGATGCCTCTGCGAAGATCCCTCGATGAAAGGGCTTGAATCTCCCGCTCCGATAGTCTCCACCCGTCTAAGGAGCCCCCGCCGGCGGCGGCCCGTAGCCGAACTCCAGTGACAGGCTGGCCTCTAAATACCTGACCCGGAACGGCCCTGTGTGATCCGGAAGTCCTATCTGCACGTGTCCAAAGCGGAGCATCAGAAGCGCTTCCTGGCGCGCATCGAGGAGCATAAGACGTTGCATTCTCTACGCAGTTGTCTTTAGAGAACGACCCTCCGGTACTCGATGTACTTAGCCGTCTCGTCGGCGACCGCGCGGCCGTGGAGTTGCTCCACGACGTAGAACGACATGTCGATCCCGGAGGCGACGCCCGCCGAGGTGATGACACCGTCGTCGACCACGCGCGACTCGCGATCGACGGTCACCCCCCCGAGGGATTCGAGGAGATCGAGCGCGCCCCAGTGCGTGGTCGCGCGCCTGCCTTCGAGGAGTCCCGCCTTGGTCAGCAGCAGCGCGCCCGAGCACACCGACGTCACCTTCCGGGACGACGCCGCGACCGTCCGTATCCAGTCGAGGGTGGGCGTGTCACTCATCAGCGACCGCGTACCGAAGCCGCCCGGCACCACCAGCAAGTCGATCTTCGGCGCGTCGGCGAACGAGTGATGCGGGACGACCAGCAGATCGCCGGTCGCGTGGACGATCTCGCGGGTCCTGCCGACCGTGAACACATGGAAGGGTGCCTCGTCCTCGGACCGGCGTGAGTCGAGACCCGGCACCAGCCTCGTTCGCGAGAAGACCTCGAACGGGCCGGCGAAGTCGAGCACCTCGACGCCGTCGAAAATCAGGATACCGACGTTTGAGCGCACCATCTCACCTCACCTCTGGAAGGCCGGGAGCGTAGGGCGCGGGCGCCGCGACCTTGATGATCCACGCCAGGGCCAGCGCCAATCCGACGTCGGCGGCGGAGCAGAAGCCCGGCCACCATTCCGGCACGCCGGGGTTTTCCACGATGTGGGCGTGAAGCAGGTCCATGACGCCGTGCCCGGCCAGGGCGGCGACCACGAGCCACAGACTGCCTTTGAAGCCGGCGACCGCCAAGGCCGCGAAGACAGTCATCACGATCGATTCGAGAACCAGGGCGCGGGCCGAGCCGCCCATCGCCGCGAAGAGGACGTAGTACAAGGCGACGACGACGACGACGGTCGGGTAGAAACTGCGGTCGCGGTCGAAGCCTGAGAATCGGGCGAAGGCCGCGACGAGCAGGGCGATGGTGAAGCCGATGAGGTAGTTCACTGTTCCCGCTCCCACGTCTGCGTGCGGCCGAACACGGAAAGCCCGATGAATCCGCGGACCTTCAACTTGCGACCGCCGGCCTCCAAGCGGAGCTTACATCGGTAGATCGAACCGTTGTCCGGGTCGAGGATGTCGCCGCCGCGATACTCGTCGTCGTCGAGCTTCATGTGCCGCATGAAGACGAGGCCAACGAGGGGCTGGTCCTTGCGTTCGTCCTTGCACCTGGTGCACAGCGCGGTGGCGCCTTCCGAGGTCAGATCCCGCTCGACCCGGGCGAAGAGCTCTCCGCCCAGCTCGTAGACCTGCACGATGTTTCGGGTGTTGCCGGTCTTGTCGTCGATCGTTCTCCAGGTCCCGACGGGGGACCTCAAGTCGCCCGCGGCGGCCAAGGCGACCAGGGCGGTGAGTGAGAGTGCGAATGCGTGGAATAGGGTTCGAAGTGGGTGTTTCATGGGAAGAGAAGTTATTTGGAACAGCGCCCTCGGGGATTGAACGTCCCCGCCGTTCTTCTTGAACAAAACGGCTACAGTATCGGCCGTGCGACCGAATCGTCTCCATATTGAGGGGCCGGACGAGGGGCCGAAGGCTGCGCCTTCGGGTGAGCCCTACCGCTGGTTGAGCGTGCCCCGCTGGTACCTGTGGGAAGGCGGTTTCCTGCTGCTGGGCCGGGGCCAGGGTGTGGTGCCGCCGCACGCGCACCATGCCATCCAGATCGTCATCGCCCTCGAGGGGAGCATGGTGGTCTGCGGCCGCGACCAGAAATGGCGGGACGCCCGGGGGATGGTCGTCCAACCGGACGTGGTTCACTCCTTCGACTGCCGGGGTGCTTCGGCCGCGATGCTCTTCGTCGACCCGGAATCGAGTGAAGGGGCCTGGCTTCGCACCGCTCTCCGGCACGACATCACCATTGTGCCCGAGGCGCGTCTGGCCTCGTGCGTCTGGGAGATTCGCGCCTTCAACGAGCGGCCGTTCGAGAGCATGGACGTTCAGACCCTCATCCGTCACTGCGTCCAGGAGCTGAGCCCGGGGGCGCCTCCGATGCGCCGGCTCGATCCGCGGGTGACCGATGTGCTGACCGCGATTTGGAAATCCGACGATCTCCGCATCTCTCTGGGGGACGCCGCGAAGATGGCGTTTCTTTCCCCCAGCCGCTTCGCACACCTGTTCAAGCAGCAGATGGGATTGCCCTTCAGCCGCTACATGCTTTGGCGCAAACTCACGCGGGCGATGGTTGGGATCGCGGCCGAGCGGACCATCGCCGCCGCGGCGCACGCCGCCGATTTCGCCGATGCCGCCCGCCTCACCCGGACCTTCTATCAGATGGTGGGCATGGCCCCGTCGGCGTTGATGTATGGCGAATTCGCACAGATCGCCTCTCCGTTCGATCTGCCCGGCGAGCGCACGACGCCCCGCGGCAAGCCCCAGGTGAACGAATAGCTGATTCGTTCATGGACAAGAGCCGAGCCGTCCAAGCCTGACCAGAGGCCCCGCTGCGACACTCCCTTCGTTGGCATTCACGCCAGCCTCATTCAAGGGAGTGTCCCCAATGTCCAACGTTCTCGTCGTCACCGGAAGCCTCTGCATGCTCATCACGCTCGGGCTGGCCTGGTGCCTGGTCGGTGTCCGCACTTCGGCTTCCATGAAGAGCCTGTCACCTGCTCAAGGCCCACCTCGACTACCTGATGATGACCGGTCTGCTGATGGTGTTCTTTCTGCTGTTCACCCACTTCCAGGTGTCGCCCTCGCCCCTGATCGTCTGGGCGATGAGCATCGGATCGTTCATGAACCCGGTGGGATTCATCCTTCTCTCGGTGAAGCCGGACCTTCGCCAGCACCCGGCGAGCCCGTTCGGGCTGCTCATGGCCGGGAGCTTCACCCTCACCACCATCGGCTATGCGGGGGCCGCGCTGTCTGTCGGCCGCGCCGCGCTCCTGGCCCGCTAAAGGCGCGCGCCGCCAACGAGCCGATAGCCCGTTTGTACAAGGACAACAGTCGCCTCGTCCAATACCCGCCAGGGGCCCGATTGAGACACTTCTCTCATCGGCATCACGCCGATACCCTTTTGGGTAAGGTCCACCAGGAGATCGCACATGCAGGCATTGCTCCAGTCCGGTTATGGCAACACCGAAGTGTTCCGCGTCGACACCACGCCGTCCCCGAGTCCCGGTCCCGGCGAAGTGATCGTCAAGGTCGAAGCCGCCGGGATCGACCGCGGGACATGGCACCTGATGACCGGGCGCCCGTACCTCATGCGCATCATGGGCTTTGGATTCTTCGCACCGAAGGAGTCGGTGGCCGGCCTCGATCTCGCGGGGACCATCGTCGAGCTCGGCGAGGGAGTGACGCGCTTCCGCGTCGGCGACGACGTGCTCGGCATCGGCCGTGGCTCCTTCGCCGAATTCGCGCTCGCGCGCGCGGACAAGCTCGTGCACAAGCCGAAGGCGTTGTCGTTCGCCGATGCCGCCGTGCTCGGGGTATCGGGCGGAACGGCGCTGCAGGCGATCGACGCGGCGAAGCTCGCGGCCGGAGAACGGGTGCTGGTCGTCGGTGCGTCGGGTGGCGTCGGCACGTTTGCCGTGCAGATCGCGAAGGCCCTGGGCGCGCACGTCACCGGCGTCGCGCGAACGTCGAAGCTCGACACCGTTCGCGCCGTGGGCGCCGATCGCGCGCTCGACTACACGACGACCGACTTCACCGCCGAACCGTACGACGTTATCCTCGATCTCGGCGGCAACACGCCGCTGCGCCGGCTTCGTCGCGCGCTCACGCCCACGGGTCGTCTGGTGTTCGTGGGCGGCGAGAACGGCGGTGACTGGACCGCGGGATTCGGACGGCCATTGCTCGGTCTGCTTCTCGCGCCGTTCGTGCGCCAGCGCTTCATCATGCTGGCCGCGAAGGAGCACTTCTCCTTCACGCAACGCGTCGTGGACCTTGTCGAGCAGAAGGCGGTTACCCCGATCATCGACCGCCGCGGCGGCGCACGCCGCCGACTTCGCCGATGCGGACCACCTGACCCGGACCTTCTGCCAGATGGTGGGGATGGCCGCTCGATTCGTCGGCGAGCGTGCGGCGCCTCGTCGTCACTGGGATTCTGTGCCTGACGGTTACGCCGGCGCCGCCGTCTTTGCAGGGCACGCCGCGCTCCTGCCTGTTCGGAGACAGGCCGCTGCGGGCCAATAGCCGCTTTGTTCAAGCACAACGGTGGCCTCGTCCAATACCCGTCCCCGCCCCGATTGCGACACTTCTCTCATCGGCATGACGCCGACACCCTTCAAAGGAATGCCAATGAGAACGACCACTCGAAGCGCTGTTTTCGGCCTGTTGTTAGCCGCGGTTCAGCCCCGCCCGGTCCTCGCCCAGGAGAAGCTTTCCGGAGACACCCTCCAGATCTTCCGGACCGCCGGCTCCATCAAGATCGACGGCGACCTGTCGGACGAGGGATGGAAAGGGGCGAAGCCCGTCACCACCTGGTACGAAGTCAACCCCGGCGACAACACGGAGCCCGCGGTCAGAAACGTGGGACGCATCGCCTACGACGATCACTTCTTCTACGCGAGCTTCGAGTTCGCGGATCCGAATCCCAAGGCCATTCGCGCGCCCTACTCCGATCGCGACGACTCCGGCGGCGGCTTCTATGACTTCGGGGGGATCGTCCTCGATGCCGGGAACAGCGGCCGCACCGGGAAGCTGTTCGTGGTCACCCCGCGCAACATCCAGAACGACACCATCATCGACGACGCGACCGGGGAGGACCCTTCCCCCGACTTCTTCTGGGAATCGGCGACGAAGATCACGGCCACGGGGTGGACGCTCGAAATGCGGATTCCCTTCACGTCGCTGCGCTACAAGAACTCCGACCCGCAGACCTGGGCCATCCTCATGTACCGCAACTATCCCCGCGACCGCAACTACCAGTTCTTCTCGGCCCGCCTGCCGCGCGGTTTCAACTGCTTCGTCTGCCACGCCAACACCCTCAAAGGGTTGCCGCAGCTGCCCCAGGGCGGACACCTCGTGATGGCGCCCTACGTGAGCGCCAGCGCTTCGGGCCGTCCGACCGGCGGTCTCGGATCGTCGCTCGCGAACGATCCCACGGACCACAACTTCGGGCTCGACCTCAAGTACATGCCCAACTCCAACACCGCGCTCGATCTCACCATCAGGCCCGACTTCTCCCAGGTCGAATCCGACGCCGCGCAGATCTCCGCGAACGAGCGGTTCGCGCTCTTCGTACCCGAGAAGCGCTCCGTCTTCCTGGAGGGAACCGATCTCTTCCAGACCCCGATTCAGGCCGTGTACACCCGCACCGTCACCACGCCGAGCTGGGGAGGCCGCATCACCGGGAAGGCTTCCGGCATCCGTTACACCGCCCTCGTCGTAAAGGATGACGGCGGGGGTAGCGTGATCCTCCCCGGCCCGAACGGATCTTCCTTCGCGGCGCAGGACTTCGCCTCGACCGTGCTGGTGACCCGGGCCAAGCGCGAGATCGGTCGATCATTCGTGAGCCTGCTCGTGACCGACCGCGAGGGGCGCGACACCTCGTCGCACAAGTCATGAGCACACGCTGGAACGGGTTCCTGCAGTTCCGCTACATCGACGACAACATCCGGAGCGGCGAGCATCTGATCGGCCAGAGGCAGCTGGGCCACTTCGCGCAGTTCAGCCCGTCGCGCGTCCTCTCTACGATCTCGGTGGCCGGCACCACCGGGCAGGAAATCGACTTCGCGAATTCGCGGCCAGGCACGGGCACGACCATGAAGGTGAGCGTGGCCCTGAACCCGACCAACCACCTGAATGTGCTCATGAACGCGGATCAACGCTGGCTGAACGTCGACGATGCGACCGGGGTGAAAGGCCGGCTGTTCACGGCACGAGTGGCGCGTCTGCGGGCCACCTACACGTTGACCTCGCGCCTGTTCGTCCGGGTCACCGCCCAGTACGAGTCGACCCGTCGCGATCCCAGCCTGTACACCTTCCCCGCGCCAGCGAAGCAGGGGGCGTTCAGCGGGCAGGCGCTGCTCTCCTACAAGCTGAACTGGCAGTCCGTGATGTTCATCGGGTATGGCGACGACCGCGTCCTGTCCGACCAGGACCGCCTCGAGAAGGTGTCGCGCCAGTTCTTCGTGAAACTCTCCTACGCGTTGCAGCGCTGACGCCATGAAGAGACGACGCATCGGTTCCATCGTCGCTTTGTCGCTCACCACGGCCTTCGCTGCCGCGGTCGCACTCGTGCTCGGTCCCTTCGGGGGAGCGCGGGAGCACGTGATCACGGGGGTGACCCTGCTCGCGTTCGCCTTCGGCTGGGCCATGCTCGCCGGTCTCTCGATCCGCTGGACGGATCAGCCGCAGCGGTGGGCGTTAGCACCTGCCGTGCTCCTGGGGCTCATGGGCGCCGGCCTGCTGCTCGCAGCACCCGGCGCCGCCGCGCTCGATGCTCTCGGTTGGGTGTGGCCGCCGGTCCTGTTGGCCCTCGCCGTCTCCATGGCGGCTGGTGCGCGCCGTCACCTGCGCAGCCGTGCGCGCCGTTGGTGCGTGTACCCCGTGATCGGCCTCTACGCTCTGAGTGCGATGGGGGGCGCCTGGCAAACCGTTCAGGACTTCAGGGATCGACGGGAGAACGAGGGGAAGGGTTCGCTGGTCGACGTCGCTGGCCGCCGGATGTACCTCTCCTGCCAAGGATCGGGGAGCCCCACCGTGATCCTCGAGTCGGGCCTGGGCGAGACGTCGGCGTACTGGGGATGGATAGCACCGATGGTCGCGCGGGACACGCGGGTCTGCGTCTACGACCGCGCCGGCCGCGGCCGGAGCGACGAGGCTCCCTCCCTCCAGGATGGAGTCGGCGTCGCGACGGACCTCCATACCCTGCTCGCGCGCGTGCCCGGCCCCTTCGTCCTCGTGGGTCATTCGTCCGGGGCGCAGTACGTCAGGATCTTCGCGGGACGCTATCCGTCGGAAGTTGCGGGTGTGGTCTTGCTGGATCCGCAACCCGCAGAAGCTCTCACCCGACTGCCGGCTTTCCCCGGGTTTTACCGGGTGTTCCGAAGGGTTTCCGCGGTGTTCCCGTCGCTGGCCCGGCTCGGGGTCGCTCGCCTGATCTCTCTGGCTGACTCCGGCGGCTTGCCACCAGAGGCGCGAAACATGAGACGCGTCTATTCCTCCTCGGCTCACAGCTCTCGCAGTCTGCGCGACGAGGTCACGCAGTTGCCGATCGCCCTTGCCCAGGCCGATTCAGTGCGGAGTCTTGGTGACATGCCGCTCATCGTGGTCACGGCGGCCCGAGGCGCCCAGGAGGGCTGGCTCCCCTTGCAGGACGAAATGGCGGCGCTGTCCAGGAACAGCCTCCATCAGGTCCTGCCGAACGCGACGCACTCCTCGCTCGTCGAGGACGAGCATGACGCCGGGGCGTCGAGCCAGGCCATCCGACAGGTAGTTCAATCGGCCCGGAACGGCAGGGCACTGGCCAAGCCGTAGACCGGCCCGCCGGTCCTGTGCCACAACCTCCAATCAATCGTGGGCTGCCCCGAATCCGGCGGTGTTCGCGTGGGAAACCATCATCTGGCCCGACAGCTCCGGCCCGACCCTCATCGTCCTGATCAGAATGACGGCAGTATCCCCTCTCCGAGCGCGCCCGCGCCGTGCCCGCGCGGGTTTGACACCAAAACCGCGCGGACCGTAGCGTGCGTTTCGATCATGCAGACTTTCACCAAGAGCTGCGGGCGTCCGCGCGCGCGGATTCTGACCATCATCCTCGGGGTGGCGGTATTCGGTCTGGCTGCCGTCCTTCGTCTCGTCCACCTCGACTCCGGCCTGCGCCACGAACCCGACGGCGACGAGCGCATCTTCGTGGAGAACGCGCTCGGCATGATCGCGCGCGGCGACTGGGACCATCGCTTCTACGAGTACCCGGGCCTGCTCCTGTGGATCCTGCGCGCCGTCCTCACGCTCACGGGTGCGCGGGGAGCCGAGGCCTATCTTGTTTCCCGGACTCTTATCGCTCTCGTCTCGGCGGCCACCGTGCTTCTCGTTTTCGCCGCCGTGTCGTCCCTGGTCTCGAGGCGGGCGGGTCTCATCGTGGCGCTGATGCTGTCGCTCTCGCCCGTCGACATCGAAACCGCGCACATGCTGCGGCCGGACTCGGTCATCGCCCCTCTCCTCTTCGCCGCCCTGGTCCTGGCCGCGCCCCGGAAACGAGAGGGGTTTCCGCGACTGGCGTGGGTCGCCGCCACCCTGGCCACCGCGATCAAGTTCTCCGCGGCCCTCGTGTTTGCGCCTCTTTTCGTGATCGCCCTAGCCGCCTCGGTCACGCCGACTCGGATCGTGGCTTGGTCCTTGTCGTCGCTTGTCCTCTTCGCGGCCCTGTCGCCCTACACCCTGCTCGGCGGGTTCGATTCCATTGCAGGCATGAGGACGCAGCTCACCTATCACTACGAAAGCGCTCCCATGTCCGGCTTTGCGAGGATGCTCGGAGGATTCCTCGCCGACACCCTTCCCCGTGCGCTCTCCCTTCCTGGTCTCGCTCTCTCCGCGTGGGGCGCGGCGCTCGGCCTGCGCGCGCGGTCTCGATGGCTGCTCGGCTGGATGCTGTTCCCGACTCTGTGGATCGTCATCTTTTCAACCTCGAGCGCGCGCTACGGCCGGTTTGTCATTCCGGTGCTCGGCGCCCTGTGCCTTCTCGCCGCGGTCGGCCTCGAAGATCTCTTCAGCCGGTCCCGGATCGTCGCCTTCGCCACGGCCGCTCTGGCTCTCGCCCTTCCCGCCCTCGCCACCAGCCGCTACCTGGCCTTCATCGGCGCGCCGCAGACCCTGGACCGGGCCCTCGACTGGCTCGGTGACGCCCCGGAGATCGAGAGGGTCGGGAGTTCGATCGTGGACCTCGGGGCCCTCGAAACCGAGGGTCCGGAGATCGTGCCCCTGCGAGGGTTCCACGGCGAGGCCCTGGTCGCTTCGCTGTTCGATGCGCTGGTCATGCCGGGTGCTGCGTCCGCGCCGCCGGGCTTCGTTCTCGCCGCCCGCTTCGCGCCGGGGTCGCTCTACAACGGTCCGGATGTGGCGGTCTTTCGGGCGCTTTCGCCCCGCCATCTCTCGGCCCTCGATCTGCGGGACGCGCGGGTGCGCTCGAGCGCGCCCGCGCGCGACCCTCAACTGAGCGACGGACCGGTGTCGACGCGGTGGCGCGCCGACGCGTCGCCTGCGTTCATCGAGATTGTCTGGCCGGCCCCGGTCGCTCCGGTCGGGGTCGAACTCGCCTTCGGGGCCACCCCGCCCGACCGAGAGTTCAAGGTGCAGGTATCGGATGATGGCGGGACGATCGAGGCCCACTCGCTTCGCCCGCCGCTCGACCGTCAACATCAAGGCGTGCATGGCCTCTCGCAGCTTCTCTCCTGGCCGGCGCGGTCCACCCGCACCCTCCACATCGATCTGGCTGGTCCGGTCCCTTTGCGAATCGGAGAGTTGCGGGTGTTCGTGGCCGCCCGGGGTAGCCCCGAGTAGATCTGGGTCAGTAATCGCGAGATGGCGAGGGTATGGAACACTAGTGTCCTCCCGCCGCGCACGGCTAACATCTGTTGATGATGGTGACTGGCTGCGGACGGAACACCCTCCCTTCTCGACGACCGAAATGAATTCGTTGGCGACGTCGTGGGTGGGAAGCGGGGTAGCAGTTGGGACCGTTTCGTCCCACGGCAGGGGCCTTTTGGGGGGCGTGAGCGCGCCTGGACGGACGGCCGGCGCCTTGGCCGCGGGGCTGCTCGTCCTTGTGCTTGTGGAAGGCTGCTCAAAGCCTCCGAGATCGGTGGCGTTGGATCTCGTTGCGAGCTTCAAGGAGGCGGAGGTCCGGAGCGATTCCCTCGACCTTCGGTTCCTGGCCAGCGATCCTGCCTTCGATCGGCGCGGTTTTTCCGGACTCGAGACCGCCGGGTCGCGCTACCTCGCCTGGACGGTCAGAAAGGAGGCGCGGATCGTGCTGCCCTTCCATTCGACCGGTGACAAGGAGCTTCAAATGAGGATCCGGAGCCACGAAAGCCTCGGACCCTCCCTGACCCTGAGCCTCGCCCTCAACGACCACGCGCTGCCCAAAATCGAGGTCACCCCGGTCGAGAGGGAATTCCAGGTCGTGCTCCCCGGATCGAGCCAGGTGAGGGGCGACAACGTCCTGACCATGACCGCTCCCCGGACGCATCAGCCCCCACCCGGGGCCGCGGATCGGCGCACACTGGTGGCCGCGTATTCAGAGCTGACGGTCCGCCCGGTGGGATCTCGGGAGCGCTTCCAGCAGCCGGGCCGCGACGCCGGCCGGCTCTTCATTCCACCGGCATCCTCCCTCGCATACTACGTTCGCGTGCCCACCGACGGGCGGCTGGAGGTGGAGTCGGCCACCGCCACCGCATCTCCGCTGTTGCGTGTGACCCTGGAGACCGACGCGGGACGAGAGCTCCTCCAGAACCGCGACCTGGGCAAGAGGAACTTCGAGGTCGGCCTCGAACCGCGATCTCACGTGATCGCGCGACTGGAGTTGGCCAACGAGGAGCTTAGCGGGCTCGCCTTCGTGCCGTCCGCCCGCATCACGGTGCCGCGCCCGGAGCCGGAACGCCTCGCCCCCGCACCCGCACCCTCGCGCAAACCGCCCCACGTCATCATCTTCCTGGTCGACACCCTGCGGGCCGACTACCTGGGGGCCTATGGTGAGAAGGCGCCAACCTCGCCTCGCTTCGATGAGTTTGCCCGAGAGGCGATCCTGTTCGAGGATGCCTGGGCGCAGGCTTCCTGGACGCGCTCCGCCGTCGCTTCGATTTTCACCGGCCTCCATGTGGGAACTCACGGAGTTGATCGGGTGGACCGCGTGCTGCCTCCGAATCTGGAACGGCTCGCCGAGCGGTTCAAGTCCGCGGGCTATCGGACCGCGGCCTTCGTGGCCAGCCACATGCTCGATGGGCGCTTCGGTTTCATGGCCGGATTCGACTCGTGGAACGGCGGGGAGGACCGGCTGTACGGTTCCAACTCCTCGCTGCTCGCCCAGAAGGCCCTGGCCTGGCTCGACTCCGGCTCCGGTCCGACCCTGCTCTACATCCACGCCCACGAGCCCCATTCCCCCTACGAACCCTCGCCTGACAACGAGGCGCCCTTTGCCTTCGACTATCGGGGCAACCGCGACACGCGGATCCTCGTGGGTCTGGGCCAGCGGGGCCAGCTCGAGCCGGAAGGGTTGCGCTTCCTGACCGCGAGCTATCGGGGCGAGGTCCGGCACAGCGACCAGGGCTTCGGCGTTCTCCTCGATGGGCTGAGATCGAGACGGATGCTCGACAACAGCGTGGTCCTGTTCACGGCCGACCATGGCGAGGAGTTCCTGGAACATAAGGGCACCGAGCACGGGAAGACCCTGTATCAGGAAATGATCCACGTTCCGCTGGCCGTTCGCCTTCCCCTTGGCCTCCGGGGCGGGACGCGACTCAAGGAGCCGGTGCAGCAGATCGATCTTCTGCCTACCCTCCTCGGACTTGCGGGCCTGCCCATTCCTTCCGGCCTTCACGGCCGTGATTTTTCGGCCGGTTGGCAGGGGGTCTCTCCGAGGCCGCCGGCGTCGATTCTGCTCTACAGCGAGCAGCGCTTCGACACGACCGACAAGTACTCCGTTCGGGCGGATCGATGGAAGCTCGTCTTCAACCACGACGAAGCCCTCCTTTGGCGGGCCGGAGCGCGCATCGAGCTGTACGATCTCAACCGCGATCCCGGGGAGCGGGAGAACGTCGCCTCGTCGTTCCCCATCGTGACGACCTTCCTGTTCCAGCGCGTGGAAGCGTTCCGCGCCGCCCAGACCAGAATCAAGACCGGCTCCTCAGTCACGCTAACTCCTCAGGAGATAGAGCAGCTCAGGGCTCTTGGCTATGTCCAGTAACGGTCGTGAAAAGTGATCCTCCGGCGAAGGCGACCTTGACGGAGAGCCGCCGCCTGTTGGTGTCGACCGCGGTCGTGCTGGGGGGGCTCGCGGGCACGCTCGAGGCCCTGCTGACCCTGCTGACGGGAACCATGCAGTCAGGGGAGATTGGTTTGAATTTCGCCATTCTGGCCGCGACTTTCGGAGGAGCGGCCTGGGTCTGGACCATGGCACGAGGGCTGAGAGCCCTCGCCCGCGTGCCCGGAGAATCCGCACTGGCTCTGATCGCGATCCTGACCTTCGCGGTTCGCGGCTGGTCGGGGGATTGCGGCGGAGGCGCCTTGGGACTGGCGGGAGTCTCGTTGGGAATCGCCGTTCTTGCTCTTGCCCTGCTGGCCGTGGATCGACGTCGCCGGTCCTCGTCGGCGCGGCGGGATTTCATCCTGATCTCGACGGCCGCGATGACTCTCGCCGCCCTCGCTCTCGCGGGACTCCGCGATCGAGTCCTGGATGGTTCGGAGACCGTCATGCCGGTTGGCCTGAGCATGCTGGTTCTGGGGCTGCTCAGCTCCGTGGTGGTGGCGAAGCAGAGCTGGGTTGCGAACCTGCTCTGGACAGCTCTCCTCTTCGTGGGAACTACTTTCTGGGCGGGCTTGCAGGTGAGGGGGTTGGGGATCGAGCCGGCGGCGCAGAAGGCCTTGGGATCGACGCCGCCAGGGGAAAGCCAGCCTCCCAACGTCATCCTGATTGTCTTGGACACCGTTCGCGCCGACCACCTGAGCCTCTACGGATACGCGCGGAAGACGTCTCCCAACCTTGATGCGCTGGCCGCGGAGAGCGTGGTCTTCGAGCACGCGATTTCCAGCGGAAACTACTCGCTTACGTCGCACGCCTCCCTGTTCACCGGGCTCCTTCCCGGGCAGCATGGAGCGTTGCCGCGGTTTGGCAAAAGGCTGCCGTCCCTGGTCGAAAACGCGGTCGGCCTGTCCAAGGACGTGGAGACCCTGGCTTCCACGCTTCGTGGGCAGGGATTCACAACCGGAGGCGCGAGCGCCAACTTTGCGTATCTGGCCCCCTGGACGGGCCTTCAGCGCGGGTTCGACGTTTTCCATGCTCCGCCCAAGCGTCTCCTGCGTTACCGTCCCATCCTGGCCTCGCTCAGGCAGCATCTTTTGGAGCCGGAGCCCAAGCCGGGGGACCCTGAACCATGGGACGCAGACAGCGTCAGCGCGGCCGCCGCCCATTTCGCGGCGGCCGCGCGGGAGCCCTTCTTTCTCTTCCTCAACTACTTCGATGCCCACGACCCCTACATCGCTCGAAAGGGACACATCTTCCTGGGAGACGGTCTGGGCAGCGACACTCCGTCCGAGGCGAACTATGACTCGGAAGTGGCGTATCTGGATTCGGCGGTCGGAGAACTGGTGCGCGGCCTGCGCCAGGAGTCCCTCCTCGACCGGACGATCCTGGTGATCACCGCGGACCACGGAGAGTTCTTCGGCGAGCACGGTTTGAGCGAGCACAACCGCGGAGCCTACGAGGAGATACTCCACGTGCCGCTCCTGGTCCGGTATCCCAAAGGGTTTGCTCCACGACGAGTTCACAGGCCCTTTGGTCTCTACGAAGTCCGCCGCCTGATTCTGGATCTGCTGGGGTCGCGTCCAACCGACTGGGTGGATGCCGAGGAGACCGAACCTCGAGTCCTTTCCGAGATCTGGGCCAGGAAGCCGCCCGATGACAACCCCGATGCCCAGGGGATCGCTCTCGAGGCCAGCGTCGTCTACATGAGCCCCTTCAAACTGATCAACCGCGGCGCCGGGAAGAACGAACTCTACGACCTCAGCAAGGACCCGCGGGAAGAAGACAACCTGCTGATCCAACCCGCCAAGCACAGACTCCTCAGGCAACGAATGCAGGCCGCGATCGCGAAGGTCCCACCCTGGCGATCGGGAGACGATGGGAATGCCACCGCTGTCGACATCGAGGCTCTGCAGGGGCTCGGTTACATCTCCGTGAAGAAGCCGGCGAAGAGCCCGGGAGTCCGATAGTCGCCCGGCTTCTCTCCGTTACTTGAGGTAGCCCAGAGCCCGCAGTTGCTCCGCCTGTTCCGGCGAGACGCGAGCGGGCCTTGCGAACTCGCGCGGGAAGACCCTGGTGTTCTTCTCGAAGTCCTCGAGGCGCATTCGCATCTCGGCCACCATGGACGGGTTCTTCTTCGCGAGGTTCGCGCGCTCCCGTGGGTCCTCTTCCGTGTCGTACAGCTCCTCTTTTTCCTGAGGGAGGGTCACTATGTACTTCCACTTCCCGCGCACCACACCCTTCTTCGCCGTTTTCTCCTCCGTCTCCGACCATCGCATGGGGAAGAGTGTGCGGGGCTCTTGCGTCGGTGATCCCGCGAGTGTCTTGAAGAAGCTGACGCCCCGATCGAGCCGGCTCAGCCGGTCTCCCGCCAGTTCACGGAAGGTGGGGAGCAGGTCGAGGGTGCTCACCGTCTCGGCCACGCGGCGTGGCGGCAGCCGCTGCGGGAAGTACACGATCATGGGAACGCGGAGCAGCTCGTTGTACAGCTGGTTCTTGTGGCCGACGCCGCCGTGGTCCTGGAACTCCTCGCCGTGGTCGGCGGTCACAACCACCATGGTGTCTTGCGAGAAATCAAGCATTTCGAAGACCTTCCGGATCCGCTTGTCGAGCAGTGACAGGTTCGAATCGTATGCCTCCCTCCGCACCTCCGCGGGCTTCACCTTCTCGTCGTACCAGGGCGCGCGCGGCCGATAGGGGAGGTGGGCATCCATGTAGTGGATGTAGAGGAAGTATCTGCCTCCCGAGCGGATGGCATCGCGCCACTCGAGGATCTGCTCGTTGATGACGTCGGAGCCCGCGCTGTTGTGGGGCGAGAAGTGGTCGAAGCCGCGGCTGAAGCCCATCTGCTCGCAGATGTTCAGGTTGTCCGCGACCCCGAAGGTCCGATAGCCCAGCCGTTTCATCACCTCTGGCAGCGTTTCGACCGTGGAGGGGATTCGGTTGAGCGCGATGATCTCGCCGCGTTCGAGGGCACTCTTGGTGGCGACATACCCGGTGAAGACTCCGTGCTGGTTGACGTTCAGCGAAGTGAAGATCGAGGCCATGGAGGAGGGTGTCCAGGTCGAGGTCGCGTAGGCCCGGTCGAAGACCACGCTCTTTTCGGCCAGACTCTTGAGGAAAGGCGTCGTATCGCGACGGGCATAGCCGTAGGGGGTCAGGTGGTCGGCCCGCACGGCGTCGAGCAGGATGAACACGATGTTGACCGGCCTGGCCTCGGGCTTGGGCGTCTCGGTCTTCTTCGAGCAGGCGGCTCCGGACAACAGGAGAAGGGCCAGAACCACCGGGAGTCCGTGGTGAAGCTCGGCTGCGACGCCGCGACGTCGACGCGAATCCTTGCGGCCCTTCAACTTCATCGGATCCGAAATCAACACCCCCACTCTTGTCGGACTCTAGCTGATCTCAAAGCAGGGAGGCGGGGCCGGGTGTGCGACATGTTTGTGGGTGGAGAGCGTCCGTTCGCGCCAGGCGAAGCGGTCCGATAGTAAGGAGGCTGTCGGGCGGTCGCTGAGGGAGGTCCGTATTGAAGTACTCGGTGACGTTCGGGGGAAGCCGATCGCATCCGGTCCCTGAGCTCGTCGAAGCGACCGGCGTTGGGGGTGGCTTCGACAAGCTCAGCCAACGGCGTTGGGGGTGGCTTCGACAAGCTCAGCCACCGGCATCCACCGGGTCTTGCAGGATCGCCCCACAACCATGTCGCACACCTGGCGGGGCCGAACCGGGCTGGTCCGCACTTCTCAAGAACGTCGTAAAGCTCACCTTCGCCAGGTGGTCGCTCTCAATCATTCGCGGCACTCCTTATAGGCTCGCAGTTCCTCGATCTCGAAACCGGGTGCCGGTGGAGGCGCATAGGCGGGAAAAATCACCCGGAAGGCGCGAACCTCCCGCCTCGGGAGGCGAACCACGATGCGCAGCGTCCGCGACCCATCAAGTTGGCCCCGCAGAATCTCCCATGCCACCTCGGGGGAGAATTTGGACGGTATTGATTCCCAGGCGCCCCTGGGAGCGCGCCACTCCAGCGAAGGCCAGACACGCGGAAATCGGTCGGCGGGAGTCTCGATGACGACCGCGGAGAGTTGCTGAGCCGGCTTCAGCTGCACGTGAAAGCCATACCAGCCCGATTGGCTGCCTCCCGAGCTCCATCGCGTGGACGGATCCCGATCCAGAATGCGGCCGAGTTCCGCTACGGATGTTCCCGCGCCCATCGGGAACACGCGAAGTCCATCCGCGGCCACCTCGTCCGAAGGAGCGCACAAACGCGGTCCTTCAGGGGCGGGGGCGACCTCGAAGAAGAGTTCGTCTCCCAGCTCGAGCGAATTCGGGGCCATCGCCAGCGCGGGCCGAGGGAGGCGAACGAGCGGCGGGTACTCGCCAATCTGGTCGATCCTCTGTCGTCTCTCGCCCTCGGGCCACGCGCGCGGGTGGACGACCACGGTCTTCACACCCAGCCGGGAGAGGACCGAAACGGATCGGGGATCGGGGAAGGAACCGAGAAGCCAGGCCAGGAATTCATGGCCGGGCGGATAGAACGATGTTCGTCCGATGAGAACGGGATTCCAGTGGTAGGTCGAGAGGAACGGATAGGCAGCCCAATACCGTCGTTGCCTCATGGGGAAGAGCGGAAGGTCAACCAGAGGGCCGTGCGGAAGATCGCGGTAGGTGGCGCGAAGCGTTTCGGTTCTGGGCATGACGGCGCCGTAGCCGGTCACACTCCACTGTTCGAGAGGGAGGAGGACGCCGAGCGCCACCAGAGCGAACCCACTCCCTTTCGAGCGCTCCAAGAGTCGCGCGGCGCCGAGTCCGGCCAGAATGGCTCCGCCGAGGACCGCCAGCGCGTTGAACCGAGGAGTGTGCCTCAGGCCTTCGAGCGGAAGGAGGCGGAGGAGAAGGCGCTGCGGCCCCGGCCCATAGTTGGCGCCACCTACCGAGATGGTGTCACCGAGAGAGAAGGCTACGCCCAAAAAAGCGGTGAGAAGTGCGATCAGACTGAGGGAGCGAACCCAGCCCGGTCTCGTCCGGGGGAGTGCGATCAGACCGACTGCCATCAGGGCCAAGCCGGCAACGCCTTTGAATTCGCGGCCGAGCGAATCGACGGCCAGGAGTGAGCTCCAAAGGGAACCGGGCGCGGGGGCGAGGTAGGCGAGGAGATCCACACCGCCGGAGACCCGGCCACGGGGCAGCCCCCGGATGAGGTAAGGCAGGACTAGAAGAGCCACCGGGATGGAAGCGAGGACCGCGGCCAGCACCAACGCCTTGACCGCCCGAAACGTGGGGCGCCTGCCGCTTCCCGCGAAAGCGAGTCCGAGCCAGAAAGGCACAACGAGAGCGGAGAAGGCCAGATAGTACGAGCCGGAAAGGCCCTGGAGTGCGAGCGCCGCGCCAAAGCCCATGGCCCACTTGAGCAGGGGCTCGGCCACGAAGCGCCCGAGGAAGACCAGCGCTACCGGCCACCACTGCAGATGGATCACCTGGACCCGGTTGGCCTCCACGAGAGTGAATCCGTTGAAGGCATACGCGAGACCCGAAAGGAGAGCGGCGCTTCGGTTGCCCGTGGTCTCCAGGATCAACCAGCGCATGAACCAGGCCGACATGATGAGGCCGAGAAAGACGGCCACGTTGTAGCCGAGGACGGCATTGCCGGTCACCCACTGGACGGGCGCCACCATGATGGATTCGGGAACGAGGTGATCCGCGAAAGCGAGACTCTGGCGCCACGGATAGAAGCTGTTGGCGTCGAACAGATGGAACGGACTGGTGACGAGCTGGTGCGCGTTCCACGCGAGGATGTAGGCAAGGTGGAGGGGGTCTCCCACATCGGAAATGGTGTCTGCGGGGTGGAGGCCGGACTTCCCCATCCAGACCACGGCCAGCGCGCAGAAGAGAACGGCCGCGACCAGGGGCCGCTCGAGAAGAGGGACAAGCGGGCGGGACCGGCGAGGGCGGCTGTCTTCGGCGGGCACCCTGCGATTCTCTCCGATGTTTCACCGCACCTCTACCGCGTGGGGGCGGGCGGAACGATCGAGGCGAAGCTGTTCACATGAAAGAGGACGGTCCTCCTGGGAGCCGAGGCGTGCCTGGTCAGAACAGAGGCTGGAACCGAGGCTTCCACAGGCGGTCGTAGGTCAACCCCACGCGCAGCATGAGGCTGAAGCCCGGCTCATGGGTGGTCGAGGTGGCGCCGCGAAATAGAAAGCCGTCGGCGGCCACGGACAGAGACAGTTCGTCAAAGAGTGGGAACAGCACCTCGTGCACCATGTTGTAGCGCAGGCTGAGGACGCTCGCGTCGGCATCTCCGGTGTAGGCGAACCAGTTCAGTTGATTCCGGAATCGGTAGTTCAGGCGCCCCGGCTGGCCGGCCTGGAACTCAACCCGCGCGGAGACGCCGGCGAGCAGGGTGTCGCGAGAGAGATCGGTCTCTACCACCCCTCCCAACTCGAGGACCCGCCACTTTGGCCCCCGTGCCTTCATGAAGCCGAGAACCCCGGACAACGCGGCTTGCCGCGGGTTCGAGATCGCGGTCTGCGGATTCACGGTGGCGCTGAACTCGGTGTCGAAGATGGCGCGGGCAAACGGTCCGAAGCGGCGGGCCCCTCCCCCGATCTTGGGCCGAACCGTGATGTCCGCCACCAGATCGTCGGTCACCTCCAGCGCGCTGCGGCGTCCCGCGATGGAGGTCGTGGTCTGCTTCGAATAGGCCACGGTCGTGCCATATTCGGTGGTGAAGCCCTGACCGTCCTGCACCAGTCGGAAGCGCCCGGAGGCGCCGAACAGCGAACTCTTCTGCGCGGTGGCCCGGCTCTCCGGAACGGAGCCGTAGGCTTCGTTGTTGAAGCCCTGGACCAGTGAGCCAAAAAGGGTCGGCCGATCGAAGTAGAACGTGGACAGCCGTTCGAACAGCGGATCGGGAGCGAGCAGGGCGGCCACCTTCTGGATCTGAGCATCACCCTTCGAGGTCGCCCGCACGCGCCGCAGCTCGTCGAGAACGAGCTCACGCAGGGTCACCGAACCACCACTCCCGGCACTCAGTCCGTCAGGTCCGAGATGGAAGGTCCGGCGAACTCTTCGCCCGCGCTCGAACCCACGGAAGCGAGCGCCCTCGAACAGCAGATCGGTGGTGGCCACGCGATAGAGCACGGAGTCGTCGAGGCGACGCCCGTTGATGAGCCCGGTTTTGCGATCGAGACCGCTCAGGACCAGTTCTCGGCCGGAGTCCTCGACGAGCAGCTCCTGCAAGTCGGCCCCGCGCAGATCCAGGGTAACGATCGCCTCGTCGGTCCACAACCACCCCCGCACCTCGTCTTCGTGCAGTTTTCCGATGAGCGGGGGAAAATGAGAGAGGGGCCGGATGATGGCGATTTCCGCCGAGCCTCGCCGCCGGAGCACGCGGGCCATGAACTCCTCCCACATGTGTTTGGAGATCCGGCCCTGAGCGGTGGTCGAATCGTAGTTCTTCAGTTTCGGGGCCGCGGTCTCGAGTTCGATGAACGATGGGACGAGCATCTCGCCCCGTTCGCGACTCGACGCATCGCGCAGCGCCCGCACCTCGGCGGCCAGGGCCACATCGCCTTGCACTCGATCCGTTACCGAGGCGAGCTCGTGCCGCAGCGTGGTGAGATGGAAGCCGGGACGATCGTCGGCCGCGATTCTGGCCTCGACGCGACCGACGCCGAGTCCGTTTGCGAAACCCCGGGCGACCAGGGCGGGCGACCCGGGCCGAGAGTAGGGCCGGTCCAAGAGGTCGACCCGCACCTGAAGGCTCTCGGGGCTCCAACGCTCATGCAGGTCGGCGACGATGGTATCGATGCCGGCGACTCGCCTCGAGATGTCCGCGTTGAGCTGGGGCGGGAGATTGGAGAGAACGATGACGACGTCGACGCCGGAAAGGCGCAGCGCCTGAACCTCGCGGGTGGCCGCAGCCACCGGGTCCTCGAAGGCCCAGTCGTTGAGCGCGTGACGCGACAGGGAGCCCTTGACCCCGGGGTCCACCAGCCCGATCAGGCCGAAGCGGGCGCCTCCGGCCGAAACCGTGCGCGTGGCTTCAAGAAGGCCCGGAGTCTTCGTCTTTATATTCGCGGCCAGAAAGCCCAGGCCCTTGAACTCCTTCTTCAAGTCGAGCAACGCGGAGGCGCCGAGGCCCAGCTCGAACTCGAAGGGAACCACGATCTCGTAGCCCAGACGACGGAGCGTTCCCATATCGATGCTGGCTCGTCGCCGCGCGTCGAGACCCAGGTCGCCGTTTTGTGAACCCAGATCCACGACCAGCGGCGTCGATCCACCAGACTGCGCCTCGGCCACGAATCGTCGGATCAGGGTCGCGCGCGGGCCGATCTGGGCGAGATTGAGCGGAAGTTCGAACAGGCGGGCCCCGCCGATGTCCACGCGATTCATCTCGCCCTTCTCCCAAGCCGCCGGATCGGAGGTGAACGTGGCTCCCGCTTCCTCGATGAAGTAGGCGATTTTCTTCCGGGTCAGGTTCGCGCGATAGACGGTGGCTCGGCCGGACCGCAGGTCGGGAAAGTCCGTGGCCGCGCGCGGATTCTCGCGGAGCATGGCCAGGAGGTCGGAAGCGGTGGTCGCTTTGTCCGGGTCTTGAAGCAGAAGGGCGTTTCCCGACACCAGCGTCGCAACCTCGGCGATCTTCTCCGCCGCTCCGCGCAACTCCAACAGTCGCCTAAGGTCGTCGTGTTCGGGCTCGTCGGAGGGCAGGAAGACGGAGATGCCGGCCGCCCGCCAGCACGCGTGACTGACCAGCTTGAATGGCGTCTTCTTCTGGTTCGCGCGTTCGGTGAGAAGTTCGTGCTCGTCCTGAGAGCGCAAAGCGCCGAGGGCGCCGAGGCTCCGTCCCGTATAGATCAGCGACAGACCTGACGACGAGGGCGGTGGCGTCCGGGTCATGGGTTCTTTGGAGGACGCGGCCCCCGGCCTCGGTGCAGCGACGGCCGCCGCGGGTTTGACCGGCGAGGTCGTTGCCGGGGCTCGCGGCGTGGGCGAAGGTGTGGCGGCCTGGTCCTGGCGGCGCTTCTTTTCCTTCCGCGCGGCCTCCGCGAGGCTCTGACCGCGAGCATCGGAGGCGTAGAAGATGGCCACAAGACCGACGATGACCCGGATCCAATTTCGGTCAAAACGTCTCAAGCTGTCGCCACCGATGGTCGATCACGTCTCATCCTCTTTCAATGGTCTCAAATCCGGATCAGGGTTGCACGCGACGGCGGTGGCCTCGCCGCTCACCAGGCCGCAATGGAGGAGCCAGGTGTCAAGAGCCACGACTCAATAGAATGCCGGGATGATCTTGCGCAGGGGCGTCACTGTGGCCTCGGCCTGTTTCGTACTGTCTGGCGCCGCCGCGCTCGTCTACCAGGTTGCCTGGCAGCGGCTTCTGACCCTCACCACCGGTGTGTCGATCCCGTCCGTGGCCGCCATTACCGCCGCCTTCATGGCGGGCCTCGGCATCGGCTCACACTTCGGAGGAATCTGGTCCGAGCGCCTCTCGCCTCGGCGCGCGGTGCGGGCATTCGCGCTGGTCGAACTGGGGGTGGCGGGGTTCGCGAGCGTCAGTGTCTGGATCTACTACCACGGCCTCTACCGGCAACTGCCGTGGCTCTACGATCACGGCGCGGCCGCGACCTTCCTCGTCCATTTCCTTTCCCTGATCCTGCCCACCACGCTCATGGGCATGTCGCTCCCGCTCCTGGTGCGTGGGCTGGTTCTGGCCTCCGAGGAAGCGCCTCGGACCATCGGTTTGCTCTATGCGGCGAACGCGCTCGGCGCGGCCGCCGGCGCCTTCGGCACCCCTTGGTTACTCCTGCGATTTCTCGGGGTCGATGGTGCGGTGCTCTGCGGCGCCGTGCTGAGCGCGGCCGCCGGCCTTGGGGCGCTCCTCATGTCTCGACAGCCAGACACCCTGCCGGCGGCGACTCCGAGGGTTCTGGCCCACGCGCCCAACCTCGAGGAGGCTCAACCCCTGAACGCGTGGATCGCGCTCTACGCCCTCTCGGGCTTCGTTTCGCTCTCCCTCGAAATAGCCTGGTTCCGGGTGCTCGATGTCATGGCCAAAGGCGGCGCCTTTACCTTCGGGACGCTGCTTGGGATGTACCTTGTGGGGCTCGCTGCCGGTTCGTTCGCGGCCACGCTCGGGGCGACCCGGATCCGCCGCCCACTCCGGGCCTTTCTTTTCTGCCAGGGCCTGATGCTCTTGTGTACGCTCTTCGCTCATGCGCTCATGGTGCGTCTCCCTTTTGCCGGGAACGCCCTCGACTGGATGGTGCGTTACGGAGGGCAGGCCGATGCCTTTCTCAACATGGAGACGATCACCGCGGGCGAGTTCACCTACCTGTACGTGGGGATGCCCCTTGCTCTTTTCGGGCCCGCCACGTTCTTCATGGGGTTCGGGTTTCCGATCCTGCAGAGAGCCATCCAGGGCGACCCGGTGTCCGCGGGCCGGAAGGTCGGCCTGCTTCAAGCCGCCAACATCGCCGGCTGCACTCTGGGCAGCCTGGTCACCGGCCTCCTCCTGCTCGACGCTTTTGGCACAGCTGGAATCTTTCGATTCTTGGGAGGCCTTGGGGTCGCCGTCGCGGCGATCGGCGCTTATCGCCTCCAGGCCCGATCCCTCTGGATGGTCGCCGCCGCCCTAGTGGCGCTGATCGGCTTCTTTCCGGACAACAAGACCCTCTGGTTGCGCCTGCACGGCGCTCCTGATCCGTCCGATTCCTTCTTCGAGGAGGATGCGGCGAGTGTCACGGGCTTCACGCCCCGGCTCCGCGGAGGGGGCTACACGCTGTGGGTGAATGGCCGCTCTATCAGCTGGATTCCCTTCGGTTCGATTCACACTGTCCTGGGCGCCGTCCCCGCGCTGGTACATCCGAATCCGAAGGATGTGGCGATCATTGGCCTTGGTTCGGGCGATACTGCCTGGGCGGTCGGACTGCGCTCGGAAACGGAGAGGATCACGGTGTTTGAGATCGCAACGTCACAGCCGAGGCTCCTCGAGCGCATGCGTGGGGGGAAAGGCATGGAACGGCTCGACGAGTTCCTGAGCGACCCCAGAGTTCGGGTTGTGAAGGACGATGGGCGTCGCCGGCTGGGAAAGGACGGCCTGAGGTACGACATCATCGAGGCCGATGCCCTCTATCCCGACAGCGGCCTCGCCGGAAATCTCTACTCGGTGGAGTTCTTCGAACTCGCGTCGCGCGCACTCAAGCCCGGTGGGATCATGTGCACTTGGGTGCCGAGATCACGGGTGGAGGCCTCCGCCCAGCGCGCCTTCCGCTACGCCCTCAAGATGGGCAAGTTTCTCGTGCTGAGCAACGAACCCTTGACCCTCGACCGCGACGCCTGGAAGACCCGGTTGCACTCGGAACACACTCGAAACTACCTTGGTGGAGACCAGCTTGCCCCCATCGAGCGGGCCCTCGCTACCGCGGTTGTGGCCGAGGCGGTGAATCTCTCCCACGAGTTCAACGAAGACCTGCAGCCCAGGGACGAGTTCGTCCGACCCCGGAGGCGACGTCGCTAACCGGACGTCGCGGAGCCGCTTCAACACCACCACCCGTGGAAACATCGCGCTCGCGCCCCCCCTCTCATGAGCGGCCAGATCATCGGCTCGCTGCATTTGCCGGTCCCCTTGGTTGACACGATTCACCGGGAACCGCCACAATCCCCACATCCACAATGCCGATGTTCAGCTACCAGCTCCGTGGCCTTTCGGAAGTGGTCATGACCTCCCACTTGACCCTGCCGAGACGACTGTTTCTCACCTTCCTGGGATTGTTGTGGCTGGCTGCTCCAGGCCCCAGCCTCCTCGCCGAAGATCTGTCCAACGCCAGCATCATCGAGATGACAAAGCGCGGCGTCAAAGAGGACGCCATCATCGCATTGATAAAGAGCGAAACCGCCCGCTTTTCCCTCACCGATCAGGATCGCCTGCGCCTGAAGCAGGCGCGTGTTTCCGCCAAGGTCATCGCCGCCATGGTCGAGGCGAGCGTCATCAAGGCGCCGAGAATCATTCTCGACGGCAAGCCGATCGGGGGGAAGACGCTTGCGCAGGCCAAGGGTGGCGGCGATCTCAGCCGTGTGCTGAAGGGGAAGTCGGTCAAGGCGAAGGTGTTTCTGGAGGGCGCTTTTTCGGAGGTCACGACCGGCTCCACTCCGAACCTCGAGATTGAATTACCGGAGGGCGACTCGATCGACGACTACCTCCTGGTCCGCATCGACCCCAAAGGGACTCGCCGCGAGATCGAGGTGACGTTCGTCGGCGGAACCGCAGCCGTCAAGACGGTCTTCCCTCTCGGGGGACTCATCGCCGGAACGTCGGTGGTTGTCCGGCCCGGTCTCCACAAGCTCACGTTCGCGAGTCCGCTGCCCACCGGGGAGTACATGCTCTACGTGCTCGGATCGGCCGATTTCGCGAAGGGCATCTACGGCAAGGGTTACGACTTCGGCGTGCGGAACTGGATCGACTAGGAGCCAGTTCTGAGGGGGTCGAACGATCCCTGTATTACCTGACCCCTGTGCGCAGGCAGCCAACGAACGAACTCAGGTGACGGCGTTGTGATGGTGCCAGTCGCGTTGTTGCTTGCCCTGGCTGAAGCCCCTCGCCAGGAACTCGTGTTTCCGGTCGGGGTCGAGCTCGTTCAGGTCGTGGTGAGCGTGACGACGAAAGACGGCGTGCCGGTTCGCGATCTCGATGCGAAGGACTTCGTGGTTCGTGAAAACGGAAAGGCCCGGAGGATCGAGACGTTTCTTCGCACGCAGGACGCGAAAGACTCCGACCGCGCTCCGGTCGAGCTTGTGCTGCTCCTCGATACGAGCACCAGCATGAGCGCGGATCTCGTGCGTGCGCGCGACGTGATCGTGGACTTCGCCAGGGCCGTCCCCTCGTTTGCCAGAGGCCGCGTTCTGGCCTTCGACCGGGAGGCCTATGACCGCGGCTTCGACGCGCAAGACGTCCAGCCCGTCATCGACGAAATGATTCGGATGAAGGGCGGCGCGGGAACGCGGATCTTCGATGCGGTGATCGACGGCGCCTCGTTGGTCTCGCGGCAGCGCGGCCGGAGGGTGATGGTCCTCTTCACCGACGGCGAGGATTCGACCAGCCGGCGGAGCCTTCTCGACGCGGTCCGGGCTCTTCAGGAATCCGAGGTCACGTGTTACGGAGTCTCGTATGCGTCACGTCTGGCCTCCTTCGGGCCCGGAGGCGGGACCGATCAGGGCCGGGTCCGCGAGGCGCAGCGCACGCTCGACACTTTCGCGCTGGGTTCCGGGGGGTTCGTCATCGACGGGACCTCTCCCGATGTCGTCACGCAGCTCAAGAGGATCGTCGACGACATTGCGGCGTTGTACGTGATCGGCTTCGGCCCCGCGCCGTCGAAGAAGATCGAGCATCGCCGGCTCAAGGTCGAAATCGCGCGGCGCGACGTGACGGTGCGTCATCGCGAGGGTTACGACACGCAACCGCGTTGAGGCGACTAAAGGATCTCTCAAGATCTTCACGCGGTCGGCGTCGCCTCGCGAGGACGGAGGCCGTCTCCAATGGATGACGCGGCCGCGCGTTCGCGCCCTGGTTTCGGAAGCGCCAATCCCGGCGCATGCCGCCATTCATTCGAGTCGTGCCGGCGACCTCTGGCGGCCTGTTTCTTGCTTCCGCGAGTTGAGCAAAACGGTTCTATATCAGAACCGCGTCTATGACCATGATCGTCCCCCGGAGGTCTTCCATGCGCATCCCCCGACATGCCTTCCCGCTCGCCCTCTTCCTCCTCCCGGGCTTCGCCCCCGCGCAGGACAGAGGCGTCGCATTGAACATGGGCCGCGGCCTCGACAGCGGCATGAGCGTCGGCTGGACGTTCAAGGAAAACTGGACGCTTCGGCCCACCCTTGGCGCCACCTATAGCGACCAGACCGGCTTCCAGGCCTCGATCGGTTCCACCATCCTGCGCTCCTTCGGTTTCGGCCACCGTGTCTATGGGTACGTGGGCGCGGGCGTCTACTACGGGTCCGCCAACAACGGGACGTACTCGACGTTCGGAGGGGGCGGGCCGACGCCGGGAACGATGAACGGCATTCCGGTGAACAACTCCATGCACGGCACGTCGACCATCACCTACCTCACGACGCCCGTTGGTCTGCGCGCGCGCATCTACGGCAACTTCGAGGCCTTCGCGGAAGCCGCCTATCAACGAACCCTCTCCGGCGAATTCGGATTGAACCAGAACGGCCAGTTCTCGGGCAATGCCAACGAACGTTTCGGCGCCACGTTCGGCATCACCATACGACTGTAGCGGGCCCTTCCCGGGCGGCGGTCGCGCAGGCAGGAAGATTGCTGCACACCCGTGTGGACACTTTCTACAGGAGGTTGAGGATGACGCGCGTCGCACCAGTTTGGCGTTCGTTGTGGTTCGATGCCGGCCCGCACGTGTTCGTGCGGCCCGACGTCCGCGCGCAGCTCGTCTTCGCGAACAACACACGGGTGCTCGGGCTGTTCACACTGAACTTCGGGTACCGTTTCTAGGAGGACGCCGGCCACTCTCGGTAAGGCGCGCGCGGGCGCCGGTCGTGAAATGCTATTGTCGGCCGCGAATCGAGAATTCGCCGGCGCACCGCTGGCGGGAGGGTTTGACGATATGGCAACCGTGAAGAAGGCTCGGGCAACGGCCGCGGCGAAGAGCAAGAAGTCGAAGAGCAAGAGCAAGAGCAAAGACAGCAAGAAGAGCCCTTCCGCGAAGAAAAGGTCGCCCGGCAAGAAAGCCGCCCGCGTGGTGAAGGCGGCCAAGGCGCCCGCCCATAAGGCTCGCCGCCTGCCCGAGACATTGCGGCTCACGTCCTTCACACCGTCGCTCACCGTGAACGACCTCGCCAGAAGCCTCGCCTTCTACACCGAGGCCCTGGGCTTCTTTGTGGGGGAGCGGTGGAGCGACGGCGATGTTCTTCGCGGGGTCATGTTGAAGGCCGGCGGCTGCGAGCTGGGCCTCTCCCAGGACGACTGGAAGCAGGGCAGAGACCGGAAGAAGGGGGCGGGATTCCGCATCTGGTGCGACACGGCTCAGGACATCGATGCCCTCGCGGCCCGCGTGAAGGCGGCTGGTTGCGCACTGACAGAGGAACCCGAAGACCACCCCGCCTGGGGTGTGCGCAGTTTCGCCTTCGACGATCCAGATGGCTTCCATCTCACCATCGCCCGCAAGCTCTAACTCAGCGATTCACGAGGCTCCGTAAGCCTCCCCATTTTGGCCTCCCTCCGCCGAGGCAGAGCATGGAAACGTGTCCAGCCGTGGCCTGCCTGTCCCCACGCGCGTCGATCCTCCTTACCGCGGGAGACGGCGCGCCTCCACGAGGCGGCGGGCTCGACGCCCCCCGCCGATCGTCCACTGACCGTCAGCGCTCGCTCATGATCGCGGCCGCGATCTCGTAGGAGCGCAACCGCGCCGCGTGGTCGTGGATGTGCGACACGATGATCAGCTCATCGGCGTTCGTGCGGTCGATGAAGCCGCGCATCTCCCTGGCTACCGTGCTGAACGAGCCGACGAACGACACGCGCGGCCGATCCTCGGGATCCGCCGGCTCCGTTCGGCCGGTCTCCCATTCCTTCGATGGTGGGGGCAATTGGGTGGGACGTCCCGCCCGCAGGCTGGCGAACGACTGGCGCCCGGACGAGGCCAGGAACCGCGCCTGCTCGTCGGTCTCGGCGCAAACCACGTTCACGCCCAGCATCACGTAGGGCCGGGCGAGGCGGTCCGACGACTTGAAGCCATTGCGATAGAGGCTCAGGGCCTCGAACAGCAGGGCCGGCGCGAAGTGCGAGGCGAAGGCGAACGGCAGGCCCAGTTCGGCGGCCACCTGCGCGCCGAAAGTGCTGGAGCCAAGAATCCAGATCGGCACGTCGAGTCCGGCGCCCGGCACCGCCTGCACGAGCTGGTCGGGGCTCGCCTCGCGCAGGAACTCCATCACCTCGAGGACGTCGTTCGGGAACTCGCGGGGATCGGCGTTCAACGTTCGGCGAAGCGCCCTGGCCGCCGCGCGATCGGTGCCCGGCGCGCGACCGAGGCCCAGATCGACGCGGCCCGGGAACAACGAGGCCAGCGTGCCGAACTGCTCGGCCACCTGCAACGGCGCCCAGTTGGGCAGCATGATGCCGCCCGCCCCTATCCGAATGCGCGATGTGCCCGCGCCGACGTGTCCGATCAGCACCGCGGTGGCCGCACTCGCAATGCCCGGCATGTTGTGGTGTTCGGCCAGCCAGAAGCGTGTGTAACCCAGGCGCTCCGCGTGTTGCGCCAGGTCGAGAGTGTTGCGAAACGCCTGCGCGGCCGTGCCACCTTCAACGATGGGAGAGAGATCGAGAACCGAAAAGGAAATCATCTACTGAGTACGCTACCTTGCCCGGAAGGCCCACCCGCGGGCCGACTGCGGCTGGGCCTTCGGCTCGATGACTCGAAGCGCATGGACGCTCTTCCTCCAGGTGGCGCGGGGGTTGCTCCAGTAATACACTCCGGGGCGACGTATTGCGGGGATCAACCATGGTCACGACGAGGACGGCTGGAGGGCAAGTCGCGATTCCCCGAAAAGCGACGCCGGCAAGAGCGTCCCTCGCATCTCGGAAGGGACCACCACGGGCGCGAGGGACGTCAAATGGCCACGGTGATCGAGCCCGAGGAGCCGGTGGGTTACGGCGGGCTCCTGCTCTGTTCCAGATGGCTCAGGTCCCGAATGCCTTCCTGGTGGTCTTCGACAGCGCCGCGCAGGCCGTGATGTGCGCGGTGACCCTGCAGCGCGGGCTGCACGCCCACAACCGCGGGGCGGAAAGCGCCGACCTGATCCTGGTACGCGTGGGCATCCACCTGGGGGACGTGGTCCTCACCCAAACCGACGTGTTCGGCGACACCGTGAACCTCGCCGCCCGCCTGGAGTCGGTGGCCGAGCCCGGGGGCGTGTGCCTCTCGGCCGAGGTTCACCAGGTGGTCAGCCGCAAACTCGATCTCCCGTTCGTGGCCCTCGGTCGGCTCCCGCTCAAGAACATCGCCCATCCTCCCGAGGTCTTCGCCATCGCGCGCGCGTCCCTGGGAGGAGAAGAGGTCGAGCATGGCGGCGGCGGTGCATCCGGGCCGAGTGCGGTCTCATGACACCGTGGATTCTGCCCGTCCCGGGCGCGAGGGGATGAGCTTGTAATACACTTCTCCGCATGATCAAACTCACCGTCAATGGTCAGACTCGCCAGTTCGAGGGTGACCCGGAAATGCCCCTCCTGTGGTTCCTGCGCGATGAACTGCAGTTGACCGGAACCAAGTTCGGTTGCGGCGAAGGCCTGTGCGGCGCCTGCACCGTCCACGTCGATGGCGAGGCCACAAGGAGTTGCCGGGCGGCGATGTCGCTCGTGGCGGGCACGAACGTGACCACCATCGAGGGGCTGGCCACAAACGGCGATCATCCGCTGCAGAAGGCCTGGGAGGCCGTCAATGTCCCGCAGTGCGGGTACTGCCAGAGCGGCCAGATCATGCAGGCGGCGGCGCTGCTCAAGCAACGCGCCAAGCCGACCGACCAGGCGATCGACGACGCGATGATGGGCAACCTGTGCCGGTGCGGGACGTACCAGCGCATTCGGCAGGCCATCAAGCAGGCGGCGGGGA
>JANODX010000088.1:0-11420 GCA_031412915.1 Vicinamibacteria bacterium
TCCTGCGATTGAGCGACACCGTCGACGCCGACATCGGCTACCGGCTCCTCGAGGGGGGAGCCGACAACGACAAGGTCTATACGTTCGCCCTCTTCCACTACGCGGTGGCGGGAATCCGAATCCGCTTCTGACCCCGGCATCGGGTCGGCTCGCCCGGGCTAACAGCGCCGCCAGGCCGGGTTCCGGCCCCTACTCCGAGGTTTCGGCGATTCGCTCGACCGCGAGCAGCGACACATCGTCGCGCACCTGGCCGCCCGACCAGTCGCGCACGCGGTCGGCGATCAGGTCCAGCCCTTCGCGAAGGGGACGATCGCGGTATCGGCCGATCTCCGAGACCAGTCCCGCATAGCCGAACTCCTCCTCCGCGGCATTGAGCGCCTCGGTCACGCCATCCGTATAGAAGTACAGCCGATCGCCCTTCCGCAGGGTCACCGTTTCATCGTCGAACCGGGCGTCTTCGATCATGCCGATGGGCAGGCCGCTGCCGTTGATCGGCTTG
This sequence comes from Vicinamibacteria bacterium, assembly GCA_031412915.1. GTDB lineage: Bacteria > Acidobacteriota > Vicinamibacteria > Fen-336 > JAGNNV01 > JAGNNV01. Next base: position 500 of record JANODX010000088.1, read on the forward strand.
GGCGGGGCATTTTTCGCCAGGAGGACGGGTATGGGGTGGCCGGCCATGACATAGCGAAACTGCCCGGACGAGTCGTCGAGGATGCCGTAGACCAGGGTGAAGTATTGCCGGGTGCGGTCCATGGGGAACTGCCGGTTCAGGCGCTCGGCCACCCGCGAGGGAAGGACGATGTCGGAACCCGCCTCGGTTTTCTCCACGAGGAGCGCCCCTTCCTGTGAGGGCGACAGCAGGTGATTCAGGGTGAAGGAGAGCAGCGCCGCCCCCACCCCGTGCCCGCTCACGTCGAGGAGATAGAGCCCCACCTGTCCTCGGGGAAGCTCGACGATGCCCACTGTATCGCCCGCCAGATCGGTGCAGGGCCGAAACGCGTGGGCCAGGCGGAAGCCGCGCACATGCATATCGGGCGGGGGGAGGAGGGTCTGCTGGATGCGCGCGGCCAGGCGCAGATCCTGTTCGAGCGCCTCTTTCGACCGCCGTAACGACTGCTCGGCCTCGCGACGCGCCGTGACATCCGACTGGACGCCGATGTAATGGGTGACGGTACCCGTGTGGTCTCGAACCGGGGTGATGGAGAGACGGTTCCAGAACGTCTTCTTGTCCTTGCGGTAGTTCAGGATTTCGACCACGCACTCCCGTTGCTCGGCCACCGCAGCCCGGATCTGAGCGACCGCGCTCGGGTCGGTGCGCGGCCCCTGCAGAAACCGGCAATTCCGGCCCAGGACCTCGGCCATGGGGTACCCGGTGATGCGCTCGAACCCTTCGTTGGCATAGATCAGGGGCCGATCGGGCAGGCGCGCGTCCGCGATGGTGACGCCCTCGGCGGCCACATCGAGCGCGCGGTCCTTCAGCGCGAGTTGGTCCAAAGGCGCACGTTCCTGAAGCCGAACGGCGGCTCGCCCGGCGGTATCAGGTCCGTTGGGGCCACTCACTTCTAGAGAGTAATCAGGACAGGTGGACATGCTCAAATCATGATGAAGGCGTCCCTGCTGCTCTGCCTGGCGCCCTTGACTGCGACCGCTGCTTCCCGGCCGAGGCTCAAAACCGTCGAGAAGGTCGACATCCAGCGCTTCATGGGCAGACCATGGCGGTGGTCTTGGAGACTTTCACTTTCAGTAGCTCGGATGTGGGTCGTCGCCTTCGAGATGCTCTCGCGGCGGCGGCGCGGCGCGGGGTGCGCGTGGGGCTGATCGTGGACCCCGTGGGCTTGTTCCGGCTGGGGCGCGACTATTTCGACGAGCTGGTGGCCGAAGGCGGGGCGATGCGCTGGTTCAATGACGTGCGCCTGGCGGCATTCTCGTTCCGAGACCACCGCAAGTTGCTGGTCATTGACGAGACGCAGGCCTATGTCGGCGGATGCAACATCGCGCCGGAGTACTGCGGTGACGGCATCACGGCGGGTTGGCGCGATGGCGGCGTCACCGTTGCCGGACCGGTGGCTGCGGCGAGAGACGTATGAGCAGAGTGAGCGCCGATCGAGGGCGCTCGTGAAGTCCCTGAACCCAGAGGCCGCTCCGCCCAACGCGCGATTGTAGGGCCGACCCTTGCGGTGCCCTGAGCCTGCCGAAGGGTGGTCGCCCTTGACATGGGCGCCTCAAAGGGCGGAACTAGGCCCGCACCCAAAGGGCAAGGCACAAGGCTCGCCCCTGCGAGTCGCAACGGCCCCGCCGTCTAGGCTGAAGCCGGCCGATGGTTTTCAGCTCTCACCTCTTCGTCTACTACTTCCTCCCGGGCGTCTTGGGCGTCTACTACCTGCTGCCCGGAAAGGTGCGCCATCTTTGGCTCACTCTTTCGAGTTATGTCTTCTACGGGTGGGCCAATCCCGCGTTCATGGGATTAATGTTGCTGTCGACGGTCATCGACTACGTGGCGGGCTTGAAGATTGGCAGCCGCCAGGAGAGACCGCCCGAAGTTCTGCTCTCGGAGCGGGAGATTCGCCGCCGCAAGGCCTGGCTCGCGGCTTCCGTGACGAGCAACCTCTCGCTGCTCTTCTTCTTCAAGTACTTCAATCTCGGGGTCGATACCTGGACGGCCGTGGTGGGTGCTCTCGGTCTTCCCGGCCTGCAGCCCGACTTCACGCTGCGTGTGGCCCTGCCTCTCGGCATCAGCTTCTACACATTCCAGTCGATGTCCTACGCCATTGATGTCTATCGCGGCCACGCCCGGCCGCTCAAGAGCTTCGTGGACTTCGCCTGCTTCGTCTCGATGTTCCCCCAGCTCGTCGCCGGTCCGATCATCCGCTTCTCCGAAGTGGCTGACCAGCTTCGCTCGCGAACCCACACCTTCGAGAAATTCGCCCGCGGTGTCGCCTTCTTCAGCCTCGGGCTCGCGAAGAAGGTGCTGCTCGCCAATCCCTGCGGTTTCGTGGCCGATGCCGCCTTCGACGCGGCGTCGCGTGGTCCTCTCGAAGCGTGGATGGGCGCTCTCGCCTACGCCTTCCAGATCTATTTCGACTTCAGCGGATATTCAGACATGGCGATCGGTCTCGGTCTGATGTTCGGTTTCATGTTCCCGAAGAATTTCGATTCGCCCTACTTCGCCGAATCCATCACTGACTTCTGGCGGCGCTGGCACATTTCTCTGTCGACCTGGTTGCGTGACTACCTTTATCTGCCGCTTGGAGGGAACCGGAAGGGCCCGCGGCGGACGTACGTCAATCTCCTCGTGGTGATGCTGCTGGGCGGCCTGTGGCACGGAGCATCCTGGAACTTCCTGGTGTGGGGCGGTCTCCATGGAGCGTGGTTGGCCCTCGAACGAGCCCTGGGGAAACGGGGTCTGTATTCGTTCCTGCCCAGGCCCGGCCGCATTCTCCTCACCTTCACCGGAGTGCTGCTGACCTGGGTGTTCTTTCGCGCCCCGGACCTGCCCGGTGCCGGGCGTTACCTCGCGGACATGGTCGGCCTGGGCGGCAGGGCGCCCGAGGCCGCGTTGCTGGGGGTCGTCATGTTCACGCCCTATGCCCTGATCAGCCTGGCCGTGGCCGGCCTCGTCACCTGGCTCGCACCTCAGACCTGGGACTGGTCGCGACGTCTCCCTCTGCCCCGGGCCGCAATGGCGTTTGTTTGTCTCTCCCTGGCACTCGTGATGATGGCGAGCCAGGGCTACAACCCTTTCATCTATTTCATCTTTTAATGGCTCCCCACGATCCCGAATTTGACCGCCGTGAAGCGCAGGCTCTCCGCGAAGTGGGGCACACCGACATTGGCCCGCGGACAGCCCGTGCGGTGACCGGTCTGTTCCTGCTTCTGCTCCTGAGCGTGCCCGTCCTCGAGATCCGTCGCGATCTGCGCAATGCCCTAGGGTCTCCCTGGTCATCACTGCTCGCAAGCGGAGATCGAGTGTGGCCCGAGCTTCGAAGGGGCCGGCTGCACGCCGCCAACCGTGAGTTGCACGCGGCCATGAAGGACTTCGAGGACGCGCTCGATGAAACGTCGATCGTGGGTGTGGCCGCGCGTCCGGAGATCCAGAGAATTCTGACCCGGAAGCTAAACACCGGGAGCGAGCAGGTGATTCGCGGTCGCCAGGGATGGCTCTACTTCCGGCCCGCCGTCGACCACTTGACCGGCCCTGGTTTTCTGGAGCCCGGGGTTCTCGCGCGCAAGGGGCATGCCCAAGAGCCGAACCCGCTCGTCGCGATCAAGGACTTCGCGGCTCAATTGGCCGAACGTGGCATCGGCCTGGTGGTCGTCCCCACGCCTGGCAAGGCGGCGATTCATCCCGAAGGACTTGCGTCTGTGTCCGATGCCCGGCTTCCCCTTCAAAACCTCTCGTTCAAGCACTTCCTCGAGGGTCTAACCGAGATGGGAATCCCGGTGTACGCGCCGGCTGGGCGACTGGCCCAGTTGCGGCGCGAGAAGCCCTGGGCCCAATTCCTGCGCACCGACTCCCACTGGGCTCCGCCCGCGATGGAGGCGGTGGCCGAGAGCCTCGCCGGGTTTATCAAGCAGCACGTGGCTCTTCCTGAAGGCCGCCGCACTACCTATTCGCGGGGCGAGGCCTGGGTGCGTGGCCGCGGCGATCTTGTGGCTCTTCTCCGTCTCCCGAAAGGGCGCCAGTTGTACGCCGAGGAAACCGCGCGAACGCAACCGGTCTTCCGCGAGGATGGGCGGCCGTGGTCGCCCGACCCCGAGGCCGACGTCCTGGTTCTAGGCGATAGCTTCACGAACATCTACTCTCAGGAGGAACTGGGCTTTGGCGGCGGCGCCGGTTTCGTCGAGCAGTTGAGTTACTACCTCAGCCGGCCGCTCGACAAGCTGGCGATCAACGCCGGTGGACCCATGGCGCTGCGTACGCGTCTCGCTTCGGACGCAGAGGCCGGTCAGGATCGCCTCGTCGGGAAACGGCTGGTCATCTATCAGTTCGCTGAGCGAGGTCTGTCCTCGGGCGATTGGAGTTTGGTGGACCTCGGCGCGGCAAGCGCTTCACAAGCCGAGCGAACACGCCGCGCTCCGGCTGAGCCTCCTCCCGCTCAGGGCCGCGCGGTATGGGAGTCGAACCGGAGCGGCGACTGGCGAATCTGGTCGCGCCGTCTCGAGGCGCCGGCGGTACGGAAGCTTTCGCCCGACGAACCGGACCGTCAGCACTGCTGCGCGCATCTCAGTCCCGACGGTTCGCGCATCGCCTACCTGAGCCGGGTGGTTCCAAAAGACCAGTATCCGGAACGGGAGGTGGCGGGGGAACTTCGGGTGTTGAGAGTTGACGGAAGCGGTGAGCGTTCTTTGGTGGCTCAGGCGCGGCCGTACGGCTGGGGCAATCGCGCGGTGGTGTGGCGCGACAACCGTGAACTTGTCTACATTGGGGGCGACGGTCTCACCTATCTGCTGGACACGAGCACCGGGAAATCCTCAGCTCTAACCACAGATCCCCAAGGGAAGCTCGCCTGGTTGATGGACGCGAGCCTGCGCCACGCGGTGAACGGGTCGCCCACTTTCTCGTCGTACGACGCGGCCTCGTTGACCGTCGACGCGAGTGAACGGAAGCCGGGATGCGAGCCGTACTTCTCCCACGACGGGCGGTTTGGTTTCTGGGTTGAAGGTGCGGGGGGGCCGGTCCGCTCGGTCGAATTCGCCACCGGGCGCATAGGGACGATCCTTGAGAATCTCGACCCGCGTATCCCTGGGGCCCAGAGGTACGTCTACTTCCCGATGTTGTCCCGCGATGGGCGGATGTTCGCTTTCGGCGCCTCGGCGGGCGACCACGATCACTTCAAGTCGAACTACGACATCTTCGTGAGTCCGATCGACCCCATGACCCTGACCCTTCTCGGCCGGCCCCGGCGATTGACCTCACACCCCGCGGTGGATCGATACCCCGATGTCCACGTCGAGTCGATCAACGTCGAACAGTGGGCGAAGGAGACGAAGCCCGTTACTCTCGCGGATGCGCAGGCAGGCGGCTCACCGCCGCCGGCCGCGCGTCCGGTTGAAGCCATGGTCCTTCTGCGCTCTTGTTCGCGCGCGCCCAGCTTGCGCGAGATCTCGCCCTACCGGGATGCGCTGATTGTGTGCGAGTGGAAGGTTCAGAAGCTCATTTCCGGCGAGGCGGCCGATGGGCGGCTGCGCATTGCCCAATGGGGGTTGCGGGGGGGCGAGCGTCAGGCGATCACGAGCCGAAGCCCCGGGTTCGAAGCCAGGCTCAAACTCGAGCCCCTCACCGGCGTTGCGCAAACCGACGGATATCCGGTCTTCGATACTCTCCCGCGTGATCCGTCCCGTCCCGTCTACTTCTCCCGCGAACCGTAGGGCCCGACCCACGCCCCGGAGAAGGCCCAGCGCCTCATTTTCCGCCCGCGCCCTTCAGGTACTTCAGCAGCTCAGATTCGGTCGAAAGCACCAGAACCGACTTCGCGTCAATGGTTTTCTCCAGGGTTTCGAGTGACTTCAAGAAGGCATAGAAGTCTCCGTCGCGCTCGTAGGCACGGGCGAAGATGAAGGTGGCCTTCGCGTCGGCTGCGCCCTTGAGCAGTTGGGCCTTTCTATAGCCTTCAGATGAAGCGGCGAGGAGGTCGCGTTCCTTCTGGCCGCGGATCTCCGCGGCCCGTCCCGCACCCTCCGACCGGCTCTTTTCGGCGATGCGCTTTCTCTCGGAGATCATTCGTTCGAACACCTTGGCCTGAACGCTTTCCACGTAGCTGATCCGCTTGAAGCGCACGTCCACGAGCTCAACCCCAAACTGCGGAGTGATCGCGGCAGCCTTCTCCAGGATGACGTCGGCGATCTTCGAGCGCCCGGTGACCACCTTGGTGGCGGCCTCCGTACTCTCTTCGGCGCCTTCCAGCTCTTCGGTCGACTCGAAGGCTCGATTGGAGGAGCGCACCAGTTCGATCACGTCAAAGGACGCCACCGCATTCCGGGTCTCGCCATCGACGATGTCGTCGATCCGGCTCTGAGCCCCGCGTTCATCCTGAACGGCCTGGTAGAAGCGGAGAGGATCGGAGATGCGCCAGCGCGCGTAGGTCTCGATCCACAGATACTTCTTGTCGCGGGTGGGAATCTGGTTGGGGTCGCCCTCGAACTCCAGCCAGCGTTTGTCGAACCGGTTGATGGCCTGGATAAAGGGGATCTTGAGGTGCAGCCCCGGAGTGGTCACGGCCGCACCAGCGGGTTTGCCGAAGATGGTCAAAACCGCCTGCTCGGTTTCGCCGAGGGTGTACACACTCGATGAAGCGAGCACCACCAGGATGGCGGCGCGAACGAGGTTGTTGATGCTCATTTCTTCTCCCTGGTCAGTCCGTCGATCTGCAGCAGCGGCAGCAGGCCCTTGGCCTGAGAATCCACAATCACTTTGTTTCCGGAGCGCTCCAGAACCCGGCTCAAGGTCTCCAGATAAAGCCGGCGGCGGGTCACCTGCGGAGCCTTGCGATACTCCTCATAGACCGCTTCGAAGCGTTTGGCGTCGCCCTCCGCCACGTTGACCCGTTCGAGCGCGTAGCCCTCGGCTCCCCGCACCTGTTGCTCGGCCTGGCCCTTGGCCTGGGGGACCGCTGAGTTGTAGTCGGCGAGCGCCTCGTTGATGGCGCGCTCCTTCTCCTGAATGGCCTGGTTCACTTCGTTGAAGGCCGGCTTCACCTCGTCGGGAGGATTGACGTCTTGAAGTACGAGCTGCTGAACCTCGATGCCGTTACCATACTGGTCGCACAGTTTTTGCAGCTCTTCCTTGGCCTGAAGGGCGATGGCCTCGCGTCCGACGGTCAGGACCTCGTCGACGCTGTGATCGCCCACCACCTCGCGCATGGTGGATTCGGTCATGTCCCGGAGCGTGCTCGACACGTTCCGCAGATGAAACAGGTACTTATAGGGATCCTTGATCCGATACTGGACGATCCACTCAACGACCGCCACGTTGAGGTCGCCGGTCAGCATCAGCGATTCCTTCTTTGACTCTTCGGTCGTTCGGAACTCCGACTGGGTCCCGGCCCTTACGGTTTCGAAGCCGAACTCCATCTTGAGCTGTCTCTTGTCGGGAACCCGGATGATCTGCTCCATGCCGAAAGGGAGGCGGAAATGAGGGCCCGGCCCGGCGGTCCGTGCGTACTTTCCGAAGCGCTGAATGACCGCGACTTCGTCCGCGGCCACCTGATAGAAGCCGGTGAAGAGGAACAGAGCCACCACCGCGCCGATCGCATAGTTTTTCAAACCGGGCGGGGCCTTAAGCCCACCCCCTTCGCCGGAGGTCGCGCTGCGGAGCCTCTTTCCCAGGTCGTCGATGGCTACCCAAACCGGCACAAGGGGATCCTGTCGTCCATATTCGCTCATATGGACAGGATCCGCCTGGACGAAAGCGGTTGCTGCGCCTCGTTGGGATTCAGTTCGCGGCCACGGAATTCGATGTTCAGGGGAAGGTCTCCCGCGATTGAGCCCGGGCGGGAGTCCAACTCGTTAGCATGCCGGACCGGGTTCAACACTCCATTTCTCACGCACATAGAAAAGCATCCTCGCTGTTTCGGTCGTGCGGATCGCACGGCACTTCAAAACCATAAGGGTCGGATCACCCATGAACAAATACATTAAAAAGTGTCCACTCATAGTTTTTGATTCCGCCGCGGTCTTGCCCCTGGTGATCGCCTCGGGGAACCACATCCCCGGGATACCCTGCCGCACGGATTTACGGAACATCCAGGCGTTCTACGGCGGCGTGGCCAGCGCGAACGTGGTCATGCCCGCAACCCAGCAGACGCGGCGGAAGAAGCGGATCGAGAGGCCTCGATCCCTTTGGTCCGCGGAATGTGAACTCGGGGGGTCAGGACGGATGAGAAGGCCCGGGCGGCCCTCGCGCGTCGGCGGATGATGAGGGACAAGGTGAGCACTTGTGTCTTGTTCATTTTCGCGCCTCCTGGCAGCTTACGAGGGGAGGCTAGGGTGCGGTCCAGATATAGGCAATGAGTAATTCCCTATGTAGCGATATAGTCTTGGCTTATATGATGACGACCTCTCTTCAGAACCTCAATCTGCACCATCTGCGCTATTTCTGGGCCGCCGCGAAGTGGGGCGGGGTGGTGCGCGCCAGTGAATGGCTCAAGGTCGCCCAGCCCTCGGTCAGCGCGCAGATCCGCGAACTCGAGTCGACCTTCGGCGAAGCACTCCTGGAGCGGAAGGGCCGGGGCGTGGTCCCGACGGAGACCGGCCGCCGGGTCTTCGAGCACGCTGACCGGATCTTTTCAAGCTGCGCCGAACTGATCGCCGAACTCTCCGGAGAGACGCCGCCAAGGCTGCGAGTCTTCTCGGTCGGCGTCACCGACGCCATTCCGAAGCTGGTCGCCCATCAGCTGCTCGCACCGGCCCTGCGAGTACGATCCGACAACAACGCGACGATGGCGATCGTGTGCCGGGAGGGGTCGCCTCAGAGCCTGCTGCCAGCACTTCTCACTCACGAGCTTGATCTCCTCCTGGCCGACACGCCCCAGCCCCCGGCAGCCGGTGCGGTGGTCTACTCTCACCTGCTCGGCAAGAGCCCGGTCTCGTTCTTTGGACGGCCGGAATTTCTCGCCCGGAAACGGAAGGCCGAGACCAACGTGTTCGCCTCGCTGGTGGGCGCGCCCCTGCTGCTCCCGGGTCGCCAGAACGCCATGCGCCGGTCCCTGGACCACGCCTTTGAGAAGGCGGGCTTCACCCCGCGTATCCTCGGTGAGTTCGACGACTCGGCCCTCATGAAGGTCTTCGGCCAGCACGGCGCCGGCCTCTTTCCGGCTCCGGCGGCCCTGGCAAAGCAGATCTGGAAACAGCATGGGGTCAGGCCGGTCCTGGGTCTCGACGTCATAGAGCGCTTCTTTGCCATCACCGTCGAGAGGAAACTCAAGCATCCCGCCGCCACCGCGATGCTGGAACGCGCCGAAACGCTGTTCGCCTGACCACGGCTGCGATGAGGAGATTCAGGATGATGGACGTCGCGACCGGCAGGTAGGCCACGAAGATACGCGCGGGAGACTCACCGGAACAGGTTGACGAGATCAGCAGCGCGTTGATGAAGTCGATGAAGAACGCGCCCACCATGGGCACCACCAGGTAGGCTCGGGACGCCGGTCCGTAACGCTCCACGAGCGCGCCCATGTTCGCCATGGCGTTGGCAGTGGTGCCGAGCATGAATCCGGAAAACCCGCTGGACAGGTCAGGCCACGCTGGCGCAGGCCCGTGATCAAGGCGGCCACGAGCAGCCCGCCGATTACCGGGGCGGGGAGGTTGAGGCGCGCGAGAAGCGGCACCCGAGCGCGGATCCCATAGCCCACAAACAACACGATGCCGGCCAGGGCGAGCGTGTTGATGAGGTCGCGGGACGGTCCGGAGAGGGCAGGTGCGGCACACATCGCCTGGGCCTATGAATGGAGAGGCATCAATATATTTGTTCGTCGGTCATCGGACCCCTATCTTCGCAAGTGCCGTGCAACCCGCACGAGAAGAACAGCGAGGATCCCTTCCTATGTCGATGAGAATTGATGTCTTGAACCTGGTCCGGCGCGCGAGTGCTATGGCCCCCCGCCGAGCCTCAACCGACGGAGAGCCGGCCATGACCATCGAAGTTCGGGCCCGCGGATTGAATCTGACCGGGGCGCACCGGGCGGAGGCGGACCGGCGGCTCCTTTTTGCTCTTGGCCGCTTCGGGCGTCAAGTGGAGGCCGTGATGCTGCGCATGGACGATGTGAATGGTCCGCGACGCGGCTCGGACAAGCGATTCCAGATCAGCGCCAGACTCCTCCGCGGTGAGACGGTTCGAATCGAGGGACGCCACGAAGACGTGTACGGGGCCATCAACCAGGCGGCTGACCGATTGGGTCGGGCGGTGGCAAGAGTGTTAGCCCGCCGACGGGAAATGACCGGCGGCGTCAGGTTCTTACAGCCCGCCTGACTTCGGGGCGAGATCGCAAGGAGGGATGGCCGGCGTTTTGTCCTCAGTCCCGCGTCGCGGCCACGGCGGGCCCGCTCACGATCGACTCGAGCTCGGCCCGGTCGAGGGTCTCGACCTCGATCAGCCGAAGGGTCATACGATCGAGCACCTCGCGCTCCCGGGTGAGGATCTCCGTGGCGCGCCGGTGCTGGCCATCCATGATCGCCCGCACCTCGGCATCGATGGCCCGGGCGGTCTCTTCGCTGTAGGTCCGCTCCTCCATCCCCATGCCCTCGAGGAAGCGGGGGCTTTGCGTGCGTCCGAAGGTCATCGCGCCGAGCTTCTCGCTCATGCCGAGGCGCGTCACCATCTGCCGAGCGGTCTCCGTCGCCCGCGTCAGGTCGTCGTGGGCCCCGGTGGAGATGTCGCCGCAGGCGAGCTCCTCCGCCACGCGGCCTCCGAACATCACGCAGATCCGGTCGAGCAACTCGGTTCGGGTCACGAGGTAGCGGTCTCCCGTCGGCAACTGGAGCGTGACCCCGAGCGCCCCGATCGAGCGCGGAATGATGGTGACGCGATGGACCGGGTTCGCGTGGTCCACGCGCAG
>JANODX010000089.1:0-2427 GCA_031412915.1 Vicinamibacteria bacterium
GTCGCCGGTGCCCCATTGCCCCGGGACCACCGTGCCGGGGAGTACCTGGCCCCAGGTTGCCCGCGAAATGGGCCAGGCCACGAGGTACATCGCGGACATCAGCAGCGAGGTGATCGCCAACCGGCGCGGGGCCTGCTTCAGGATGTCATCCGACACCCCTGTCCCGAGGCGGCCCTGGGTGGTGGCGACATCGGGCCCGGTGACCGGCGCATCCGGGCGGACCAGCTTCATAGCGACTCCACCATGACCGCCATGTTATCGGGCGGTGCGGCTTCGAGGTCTATGGGCTCGAAGCGGGCCGAAAGGCTGCGTATCCTTGCCCCGGACTCGACGCGGACGAAACGCGCGCCTGCCCCGGGAGGAGAACTAGAAGGTCAGACGCATCTCGAGGCCGCGAGTGCGGGGGCCCCAGATCGGAGCCGCGCTCACTTGGGGCGCGCGCGGCGAATCGAAAGGCAGATTGTTCACCCGCACCACCGAACGACCGACGGCGTAACCCAGAGTCGCCCCCGCGAGGACATCGCTGAGGTGGTGCCGGTTCCCCCGAACTCGTGAAACCGCCACCGTTGAAGCCATCGCATACATCGGCAACCCGGCCTTCCACCCGTAGTGGCGTTCGACCACGGTGGCGAGAGCGAAGGCGTTGGAGGCGTGGAGGGAGGGAAAGGAGAGTTTGTCCGTGCCGTCCGGACGAGGCCTTTTGACTGCCTTCTTCAGGGCGGTGGTCCAGAACCCGTTCACCATGGAGGCGTCGAGAAGGTCGTAGCCCACCGCGCGAAAGTGCTGGTTGCCCACCAGGCGGCTGGCCGTGAAGACGCCGGCCACCGCCAGGCCGCTGGGGAGGCCGCCCGCGATGTCCTCGATCGACTGGGCAAAGCGGTTGCCCGGATCGGCGATCTGATTCTCGACCTGAGTGTCGAAGAAAGAGCCGACCGCGGTGGCCATGCCGCCGATCAACGCCGAACTGCGACCATCGCGGGTGAACATTCCGAGCGTTCCGCGGAGCAGGTTCGCGGGGAGCCGGTCTATCGTGCGCCGTCCATCGCCGATGGTGGTCGGCACGGGGGGCAGGGGCGGGCCCGCCGGAACCGGCGCCTCCTGGCTCAGCAGCAAGGCGGAGACCAGCAGGCAGGTCGCTGACTGGAGCATGGTGCTGATCTGGCCCTGGCTATTTCTTTGGCTGGAGGCTGGCGCGCTTCTGGGCCTTGGCGGCCGCCTTGACCGCAGCTCGCTGTTCCTTCTGGGCCACGAACTTCGCCATGACCTCGAGTGATTGGGCGATGCTCTTGAGGTGAGTGTTGAGGGTCTTGGCCAGATCGTCGTTCATGCGGTTCGCCTTTCTTGAGGGAGGTGAGGAGAGGCGAGGTTAGCTCCTCGGCCCGCGATCTTCACCTGCCGGAGGCAGATTGTTGTTTCCCTTCTTGCATCCGAACCGCTCCGTGCTATATCCTTCCATCCGGCTTAACGAATGGATGCAATCGGCGAACCGCTGGACGCGCCCACTCTGGAGCTTGACGTGGATGAGCCCCAGGTCCTTGTCGAGGAAGTAGTAGTAGAAGTGGAGACACCTGCGCCTCGCTGACTGAACGTAGGGTGAGCGACCGTTCCAGACCAGGGAGAACGTACGGCACGGCTCCACCACCGACAGCACGCACACCAGGCCCTCGGTAATCTCATAGCACTCGGCGAGCTTCCGGGCCAGATCTTCCTTCCGGTGGCGCTACGCGTGATGGGCATCCTTGTCTACTCTCCCCAACTCGACGAGAAGATCCGGACCCATCAGCTGATCCCGCGGCAACTACGGGTCGTCCGCGAATGCACGGCGAGATACCCGGAGAACTTCCTCTTCTGCGACGAGGTTGGTCTCGGGAAGACGATCGAGGCCGGACTTGCGGTGCGACAGCTCGTGATCTCGGGCAAGGTCAAGCGCGCGCTCATCCTCGTGCCGCGCAGCGTGCTCAAGCAGTGGCAGGAGGAACTGTACGAGAAGTTCGTGCTGAACGTCCCGCGCTACGAGGATGGCGGCGTGTTCGACGTGTTCGATCGGGCGATCCAGGTCTCGGGAACGACGCCCTGGAAATGCCCGCTCCACGGCCTCCACCGCCTCGCGCTCGGCGCGCTCCTTGTCTTCCTGCTCGGCGCGCACACGGTACGTGGCGTCTGACTTGCGCCGCGCGTCTTCCTGCTCCCAGCGCCTGCTTTCCTCCTCTTTGCGCTTGCGCGCATCGGCGTCGCGGCGCTTCTTGTCCTCGGCCTCGCGCGCCAGGCGGATCTGTCGCTGGTTCTCCTCCTGCTCGTGCCGGTCGCGCTCGTCGCGCTCCTTGCGCTCGACTTCCTCGCGCGCCTGGCGCTCCGCTTCCTCGAGCGCCCGCTCGCGCTCGCGTTTTTCGCGCTCCTCGCGCCCGCGGCGCTCCGCTTCCTCGCGCG
>JANODX010000090.1:0-28452 GCA_031412915.1 Vicinamibacteria bacterium
GCGCTGGCGGAACTCCGGTTGCTCCTTGTGCTCGGCCGCGAGCGACATCTGCATGGCGTGGCCCGGCGTCGATTCATGGAGGGTCAGGGCCGGGAGGTTGTAGAGCGGGCGCGCGGGCAGGTTGTAGGTGTTGACCAGATAGACGCCGGGGCCGCCGCGACCCGAGGTGTAGAAGGGTGCTATGTCATCAGGTACCGGGATGATGGTGAAGCGGGACCGGGGCAGCCAGCCGAACAGGTCGTTGAGCTTCCCGTCCACTCGCTTCGAGATCCAGGCCGCGCGCATCAGAAGCTCTTCCTTGGTTTTCGCGTAGAACTGAGGATCGGTGCGGAGGAACTTCAAGAAGGCGGGGAAGTCCCCCACGAAGTCGGTCTTCTTCATGGTCTCGATCATCTGGTCGTGGATCTTCGCGGTTTCCGAGAGGCCTATCTTGTGAATGGCGTCGGGGGTGAGATCGAGGGTGGTGAACTCGCGAATCTTGGACTGGTAGTAAGCCTTGCCGTCCGGGAACGACTCGGCATCGAGGGCCGTCCGGGCCTGTTTCATGTACTCGTTGCGCATGAAGGTCAGGAGATTCGTGTACGCGGGGAGAACGGACTCGCGGACGGCCTTCAGCCCCGCCGCCTTCAAATCCGCCTGCTCGGCCTCCGTGAACTTCGCCGGCATCTTCGTGAAGGGAGCGTAGAAGGGATTCTTCTCGGGTTCGCGCGCGTCGGCGACCGCCGCGATCGAGGCGTCGCGGCCGGTGAGAGTCACCCGCGGCACCGAGAATCCACGAGCCAGCCCCGCCTTCATGTTGATGATCTGCTCGTCGAAGTATCTGGGGATGTCGGCGAGCAGGCGCAAATAGCCGCGATAGTCCGCCAGGTTCCGCAGCGGCCGCTGCGCGGCTCCCGTGACATCGGCCCAGAAGGACGAGTCGGAGTTGAACGGCTTCTCGTAATCGCGGAACCCGGTGCTCGTCTCCAGGGCCTCAACCTGGGCATGGTAGATCGCGTAGTTAACCTGGTCTTCCGCCGAAAGCTCTGAGACGGGAATGGCTTTCAGGTCCTTCAGGACCCCGCGCCAGTAGCGCACGCGTTCGGCCTGGGTGGCCGCGTCCACTTTCGGAAACCGGTCGCGCACCGCGTCGTTGCGATCGGCGTCTTCCTCCAGGCCGGAATTCTGAGCCTGCCGCCAGGACCACTCGCGGGTGTAGAGAGCCTTGAAGCGGTCGGCCGCGCTGGTTCCCGGCGTTTGCGCGGCCGCGGCTATCGGCCACGGGAGGACCAGGGCGGCGGTAAGGATGAATGCGGCTGTGCGTCGGTTCATTGGTTTCAGGCCTCGCGGTTCGGGGAAGGAAAGTGCAACCCTCATTCTCTCGCAGGAACCTCAGGCAGACCCTCATGGCGAAGAACACGAGTGTCCGGAAATGGGATTCATCTGCCCAGACCTGAATCACGCCGCGGCCCTCGTCACCCATCCAAACCTGGTTCAAATCGCAAACGATCAACCAGTTGGATGGGGGAGAATCACCTGGGCACAGTTCTTGTTGTCCTTCGTGCCGCGGGTTTTATGGGATGGGGGATGTTCGTGGAGCAACTTGGAAGAGATCTGGTGACGTCGGTGCGAAGCCTGCTGAAACGGCCGGGCTTTGCGCTGATCGTGATTGGCACGCTGGCCCTGGGCATCGGGGCGAACGCTGCGATCTTCACCGTGATCAACGCGGTGCTCTTCCGCCCTCTGGCCATCGCCGATGAAGGACGCGTCCTGTTCCTGCAGGAGTTTCGCCGCGACAAAGCCGACGATGGCGGCGGGGTCTCCTATCCCGACTTCAACGACTGGCGCGCGCGGAACAAGTCGTTCTCCTCGATGGCCATCGTGTCCTCCGACGAGGCCACCCTGATCGCCGGCGGTGAACCCACGCGAGTCACCGGCGCCGTGGTCTCCGCAGATCTGTTCAAGACCCTCGGCGTCAATCCCGTCTTGGGCCGGACCTTCGCCTCCGAGGAGGAGTTGGCGCCCGCCAGCGAAGGGCTTCCGCCCTTGATGCTCACGTACTCCGCCTGGCAGAAGCTCTTTGGCGGAGAGACAAACGTCATCGGCCGGAAGATCGCGGTCGATGAACGAAGCGTGCAGGTCATCGGCGTCACTCCGCGCGACCTGTTTCCCCTTCAAAAGGAGCCCGTCGACTATTTCGTGACCGTGGCCGTGAATGGGAGCCCGACTCAGCCTGGCTCGGCCAACGCGAGCCGGGGTTACCGCGGTTACGCCGGGGTCCTCGCCCGTCTCGCCCCCGGGGTGAGCGTGGCCCAGGCACGGGCCGAGATGGACTCGATCAATGAGGCCATCCGCGCGTCCAATCCAAATGCCGACCAGAAGATCTTCGCCACCGCGACCCCGGTGCGCGAGGTACTGGCCGGCGACGCCTCGCAGATGCTGTGGTTGTTGCTGGGCGTGGTGGGCGCGGTTCTTCTGATCGCGTGCGTCAATGTCGCGAACCTTCTGCTCGCCCGGGCCGCGACCCGCAAGCGTGAGGTGGCGATCCGATCGGCGCTGGGAGCAAGCCGCTGGGACATCACCCGGCAGATGCTGGCCGAGAGCTTCGTTCTCGCCGGGGCCGGGGCTACGGCCGGCCTTCTCATTTCAGCCTGGCTGGTGAAAGGCATCGTGGCATTCCTGCCCGCCGGAGTTCCGCGCCTGACCGGCCTGGCCCCGGACGGCCGCGTTCTCCTCTTCACCGCTCTCGTGGCTCTGGTCACCGCGATTCTGTGCGGCATCGTCCCGGCGCTGACCGCTTCGAGGACCGGTCTCGCCGCGGTGATCAAGGAAGGCGGGCGAAGCGGCTCGCCCGAGGCCATCGATGGACGCGTGCGAAGTGCCCTGGTGGTGGGGGAAGTGGCCCTGGCCCTGACCCTGCTCGTGGGCGCCGGCCTGTTACTCAACAGTCTCCTTCGGTTGAATCGGGTGCAGCCCGGCTTCAACACCTCGGGGACGCTAACCGCGGAGCTTGTTTTGAGCAGCCAAAGGTACTCGACCAACGACTCCAGGCCGGATCGCCTCAACCGGTTCCTCGATGCCCTCACCGAGCGGGTGCGCGCCCTTCCCGGGGTGGCCGAGGTGAGTTACGCCCAGAGCGTTCCCCTGACCGGGATCGAGAACAACGCCAGCTTCAACATCGTGGAGAAGCCGGTGGCGGAAGGAGACCGAACCTCGGCGCAACTGCGCTTCATCGGCGCCGACTACTTCGCGCTCATGGGCATCATGGTGAGCAGCGGCCGCGCCTTCAACGCCGGTGATCGTCCCGAGACTGCGAACGTGGCGGTGGTGAACGAAGCGTTCGTGAAGTCGTACTTCGGAGGCGAGAACCCCATCGGACGTCACCTGAGGATGGGTTGGGGAGGGGATGACCCGAAGGAGATCGTGGGCGTGGTAGGTGATGTGCGTCATCGCTCGCTCAGCGATTCGACCCGGCCGGAGATGTATGTCCCCCAGGCCCAGTTCGCGAATGCCGGCGTCACCTTGCTGGTCCGGACGAAGAACGCGGGTGGAGTGTCGCCGGAAAGTCTGATCGGACCCATTCGGGGGCAGGTACGCGCTCTGGATCCCGAGATGCCCCTCGGGGAAGTGAAGTCGCTCGAAGCCTGGCGGTCCGAGGCCCTCGCCGTGCCCCGGTTCAACACCGCGCTTCTGGGCGCGCTCTCTTTGCTCGCCCTGTTCCTCACCCTGGTGGGGCTCTACGGAGTGATGAGCTACAGCGTGGCTCAGCGCACGCCCGAAGTGGGGATTCGCATGGCCATCGGTGCTCGGGCCGGCGATGTCCTGCGGATGATTCTGGGTGAGGGCATGCGTCTGGTGGGCGCGGGCATTGTTCTGGGTCTGCTCCTGTCGGTGGCGGTCACGCGCCTCCTGGGCTTGTTGCTGTTCGACGTCAGCGCCACCGATCCCCTGACCCTCGCGATGATCTCGATCCTGTTGAGCGCGGTGGCGGCTCTGGCCTGCTGGATCCCGGCGCGCCGCGCGACCCGGGTCGATCCCATGATCGCGCTTCGCTGCGACTAGCCGCTTCCCTCAGGGATTGGCTTCGAGATACTTCTTGAACCAGCCCATGACCTCTTCCATGTGTTTCCGGCTGTTCGGTCCCTTGAGGATCCAATGGCCTTCGTCGGGGAAGATCACGAAACGCGCGGGCACCTGGAGGCGCTGGAGGAGCTTGAACGTGGTCATGGCCTCGCTCACCGGAACCCGGAAGTCGAGTTCGCCCTGGGTCACCAGCATCGGGGTCTTCCAGTTCTTCGCGTAGCGAATGGGCGACTGATCGAACCACTGGCCCTTCCCGGTTTCCCAGATGGGAGCGCCCATGCGCAACTCGCGGTCGATACCGCCGTCGTTCAGGCCGTACTGCGACTCGTTGTTGACAGCACCCGCGTGGTTCACCAGACACCTGAACTGGTTGGTGGTGCCGTTGTACCAGTTCATCAGGTAGCCGCCATAGGAGCCACCGGCCGCGCACTGTCGGGTGACGTCCATCGGCCCGTACTTCTTCGCCGCTTCGGTGATCGCTTCGAGGGTTTCGAGGGCCGGACCGCGCAGGACATCGCGCTCGATGTCGTCGGCGAACTTCTCTCCAAAGCCGGTGGACCCTGTGTAGTTGGTCATGATCAGGTAGTAGCCGGGCGCGGTGAGGAGGTGTGAATTCCAGCGCGTGGAAAAGGAATCCGCAGACATGGAATTCGGCCCCCCGTGGGGGAAAGCGATGATCGGGTACTTCTTTCCGGCCTCGATCACGGGCGGCGGCACGACGATCGAGTGGATCTTCTTGCCGTTCTTCGCGGTGAACCAGAAGTGCTCGGGCTTCGGTAGGTAGATCCGGGCGAGGCGCTCCTTGTTGAATGAGGTGAGCGTCTTGTAGCTCTTCGTCGGCGGGTCGAACCGCACGATCTGCCCGGGATCGGTGGAGGCCGAGTACTTGCCGACCATGACTCCGCCCTGCGCCTGCAGATTGGTGAGCGCGCCGGTGTCGGGAGCGTAGACCACCTCAGGGGCGCCGCCCGCCGCCCCGAGCCGGAAGATCTTCGTGGTTCCGAGGTCTTCGGCTTCGATGTAGAGGGTCTTGCTGTCGGGGCTGATGGCGACGGCGCCCACCGATCGATCCCAGCCCGCGGTGACGGTTGCGATTTGCGACCAAAGGGCGCCGGTGAGTCGGGCCAGGCGGTTCACGAAGTAGAGCTGCTTCGGCGTTGCGGTCCGCGACTCGCTGGCGTAGAGGGCCTGGCCGTCGGGGCTGAAGGTGGGCGAGGTGTAGCTGACGCCTGCGGGAGTCAGCCGTTTCGCAGCGCCGCCTTCGGCCGGAACCAGGTAGAGCGCGAACTCCGTGCCCTCGTACATGCCTTTCTCGCGATTGGCGGTTCCGTGGAACACGATCGACTTGCCGTCCGGCGTCCACTCCGGGCTCAGGTCCTCGGTGGCGCTTCCGGGGAAGCTGCCCCGAAGGGGAGCGACGCTGATCATGGTGAGCGTGGCGCCCGAGGTCTCCTGCCAGCCGATGACCGGTTCCTTCTTCTCGAGCCAGGCGTTCCAGTACCGGACCGGGAACGTGTCGTAGGTCCGAGCCGTGTCCGTGCGCGCCTTCTGCTCGTCCCAGAGTTTCTTCTGCTCGTCCAGGTTCTTCGCTCCCTCGGCGAACTGGCTCTGGAAGAGCACGGCCTTTCCGTCGGGGCGGAACTTCGGCCCCGAGGCCCCGGCGGGGATGTTGGTCAGCCGCCTCGCCTCGCCGCCTTCGAGGGGAAGGAGGTAGACCTGCTCCGCCTCGTCGCCGTCGCGGCGGGCCGTGAACGCGATCGTCTTCCCGTCGGGCGAGAAGGTGGCTCCAGACTCACCACCCTTGGTATTGGTCAGCTTGCGCGCGGGCGACGAACCGTCGGTGCTAGCGATCCACAGGTCCGACACGTTCTGGGTGCTGTCGTACGAGGGCTCGGTCACCGAGAACACCGCGTGTTTCCCGTCGGGACTGAGGGCCGGCGCTCCAACGCGATGGAGCAGCCAGACGTCTTCGTGAGTCATGGCGTGCTGCGGCTGCGCGTCGGCCGAAAGAGGCGCGAGCAGCAGGAGGAGTGACGCGAAAGCTTGTCTCATGCCCCAAGCATAGACGGGCCCGAAGGGGCGTCGCTACGGCTTGCGGTCGTACAGCACGACGTTGTTGATGGTGCCGGTCTGGGTCACCGTCAGAGTCTTCCCATCAGCCGAAGCCTCCACCCGGACGGTGTGCAGCAGCTTTCCGCCCTTCTTGTTGACATTGACGTAGACGTTGTCGGACATGCGCAGGGGAGCGCAAGCATCCGCGTCGGGATTGGCGACCCACTTCACTTCGGTTCCGTCGAATGACGACACGAACGTCATGCTCTGTTTCCCTCTGCCATCGACACCGGCCGATGTCAGTTTGATTCCCGCAGGCGTTCGTTCGAAGGTCAGCGTCCACTCCTTCGGCGGCGGCCCCGGGGAGTACTTCGACTTGGCGAGGTTGACGGTCCACGTCCCCACCCAGTTCTCGGCGGCGAAGGCGGGGGCACACAGGGCCACCACGGACAACGCCAGTAAAGCCTTGACTACCCATGTTCGATTGGTCATTGTGTCTCGATGTCTCCCTTGTATGCCCGAGTTCGGACCCGGCTGGACCGATACTACCCGTATCGGGGCCGGCCTTGAGTCGCGAGGGCCATGGCGGGGGCCTCCGACTCCGCCTCACCTGGTAGGCCGCGTCGAAGGCCGCGCGAACTCCGGCGCAGATCCTCTGTCCCAGGCGAGACGTGAGGCGCCACCTTTCCCTCGGGCCCCGGGCGAGCGTTTCGAGCGATCTGGCAAGGGTTGGAACGTTCCACACGGGACGCGATAACATGGAGAGCGCTCGTGGGCCGTCGCCCTCGATTCCTCGGAAGCATTCATGACCAAACCCCGGATCGGAAACGCCCCGGTGAGCTGGGCCGTCTACGAAGCCCACCTCCCCAATCCTCCCTTCGGCTCCGTTCTCGACGCCATCGCCGCCGCCGGGTATGAAGGCACGGAGCTTGGGCCCTTTGGGTATCTGCCCACCACGAAGGAAGCGCTCGCGCGCGAACTCGACTCGCGTCACCTGGCCCTCGGCTCGTCGTTCGTGCCGGTCTCTCTCGAGGATGCATCGGCTCGGGAGGGGGTCATCGCTCACTCGCTCAAGGTCGCGCGGCTCCTCGCCCAGTTCGGGGTGAAGGAACTCATCGTCGCGGATGACGAAGATCCGCGGCGGACTGCGGCGGCGGGTCGCATTCCAAAGGATGGGTCGAAAGGCTGGAATGCGACCGAGTGGGCGACCGCGCTGCAGACTCTCGAAACCATCGCCCGGCGCGTGATGGATGATTGCGGCCTCGGCGTGGTCGTGCACCACCACGCGGGCACGTTTGTGGAGACTTCGGAAGAGATCGACCGCCTGCTCGAGGGCACGCGGCCGGACCTGGTGAACCTCCTCCTCGACACCGGGCATGCGGTCTATGGCGGATGCGATCCGGTGGAGATCGCCCGCCGTCACGGCGCGCGGATCCGCTACGTGCATCTCAAGGACGCGGACGCGACCCAACTCGAGCTCGTCAGAACGAGCCAGGTTTCGATGCAGGACGCGTGGAAGCGAGGCATCTTCTGCGCCCTGGGCGAGGGCGTGGTCGACTTCAGGGGCGTCTGCGCCACCCTCGCAGAACGCGGCTACGACGGCTGGATGATCGTGGAACAGGACGTGGTCCCGGACGAGTCCGGCCGTCTCAACCCCGATCCTACGGAAAGTGCCAGGAAGAGCCGGAAATACCTCAGGGAGGTCCTGGGCCTGTGAGCGGGAAGCTTCGCGTAGGCGTGGTCGGATGCGGCGGCATCGCCCAGATGATGCATCTGCCGACCCTCGCCGAACGGCCGGACCTCTTCGAGATTGCGGCCATCGCCGACATCTCGGAAGCGGTTCTGAATGCGGTGGGGGAAAGGTACCAGGTGGCCCGGCGCTCGCGTGACTTTCGCGACGTCGCCCGCGACCCGAAGGTCGACGCGGTGTTCGTTCTCTCGTCCGGTCGTCACGATAAGGCGCTGGCCGCGTCCTTCGATGCGGGCAAGCACGTCTTCGTCGAAAAGCCGCTCGGCTTTGGACGGCCGGAGACCGACGCCCTCGCCACCGCCGCGCGCGCCGCCCGCGGTTTCACAATGGTCGGGTACCACAAGCGCTTCGATCCCGCCTATCTTGCGGCCTGCGAACTCATCCGATCGATGGGTGATCTCCGCTACGTCGAGGCCACCGTCCTTCATCCCGACGACGGCGCCTACCGCGAACATCACGCCGTCCTTCCCTGGAGCGAGCCGAAGCGGCCGGGCGCCGACGAGGCGCAGACCAATTCGGGAGCGCGACACGAGGCGCAGACGGCAGACCTCAAGGAAGGTCTGGACGCGACGGTCCGCCCGGGTGCGCCGGTGGACGAGCGGGTGGCGGCTCTGATGCTGTGGCAGAGCCTCATCCACGACGTGAATGCCCTGCGCGGCGCTTTGGGCGAGCCTGAACGTGTCGTGTCGTCTTCGGTGTGGAACGACGGGATGGCGCAGCACTCGTTGACTCAGTTCCCGCGCGGTGTGCGCGTTTCGATGAGTTGGGTATCGCTGCCCGGGGTCAAGCAGTACGAGGAGCGCCTGCGCTTCGTCTCGCCGAACCTTCGCGTCACCCTGACATTTCCCTCCCCGTATCTCCGTCACGAGCCCACGAAGCTGGAAGTCGAACGCATGGACGGCGAGACGCTGGTCGTCGAGAACCGGGTCGTTAGTCACGACGAGGCGTTCCGCGCGGAGGTCCACCACTTCCGCGAGAGCGTCCTGTCCGGGAAGCCGCCCGCGATGTCAGTCGAAGAAGCGGTGCGGGACGCCCGATGGATCGAAGCCATAGGACGGAACTACACGGCCGCCGTCCCTCGCGACGTCGCCTGAAGGACGCGGCCGCCGCCTTCAGCCCGCCGCGACGGAACCATCCCTTCGGCTTGGACCGACGGGACGTTCCTTGAACCAACAAGCATCTTCGTTGGGGCCCGCGGGCCCGGGGACCGAGCGGGTTGCCGCGCCGGGGACGGCGGGTGCGTCACACTGGGATCTCTAAAGGATGGAGTCGTGTGTTCCTTACCCGCCTCGGATCGGCGAAAGGAACGCATCTCGAAGGAGCGACTCGCCTCTACGCCCCGACGCGAGCAACCCGCTCGCTCGCCGGGCCCGCTCCATCTTCGCCTAAAGAGGCGGAGCCGGCCGGGAACAAGAGCGCGAACTGTCCCCGGCGCCTTCTCAGCCGGTGACTTGGCGGGAACGGAGCGGGGACGGGGGCCGAGGTGGGTCGCTCGCGTCGGGGCGTGGAGCGCGAGTCGCTGCTGTCCGTTTCCAGCCTTCGCGCGTGGCGAGGTGAGTGAGGAGCCAAACGATTCCGAAGTGTGGTCGGCGAAGTGGCGACGAACGAGCCGTGGCCCGGGGCCAGGCTGGCGCGCTCCCCGGCGCGGCGATCCCGCCTCGGCGCCCGGCCCCGCGGGTGGCCACTAGCAGGCCTTGAGATCGCCTAGATCCAGGGCGAAAGTCAGTCCATTGCGATGACTGGCTGGTGCCCCTCGCAAACCGTCATGGATGCGGTCCTTCAGCCGGCTCACGATGCTCGCGCGGGGTTCACCGTCTCGGTAATGGGTCTGCGAACTACGGGACGAGCGGTTTTGGAAAGAATGCGGGATCGACCGGGGCCTCTTCGAGCACCTTGATCATCCGTTGCAGAGTCTCATTGAGCGGGGCGGGCACGTGAACGATGCGGCCGCGGCGCGCGACGAAGCCATTGAGATCGTCGATTTCGGTGGGGCGCCCGTGGGCGATGTCCTGGCCGGTCGAGGAGATGGCTTCCGGGAAGCCTTCGGCCAGGTCCATCACCTGCTTCAGAACCACCTCGAAGTCGAGCGGCACGCCCTCGGCCCGTCCCACCGCAACCAGCTCCTCCACGATCTGCCGCATGAGCGCGCGCGAGGCCTCGGTGGTCACGAGCCGCTGGTAACGCGCCCGTCCCAGAGCGGACAGGGCGTTGTAGCCGCAGTTCATCGCGAGCTTGGTCCACAGGGTCAGCCGAATGTCCGCGGCCACCGACGAAGGGATCGACGCGCGCTGGAACAGGCGCGCGAGATCCTCGAGAAGCGCCTGCCGCTCCGCCGCATCCGGCCGGCCGGGAAACCACTCGCCCAGGATCACGTCGCCGCGGCCGTTGTGATGAACGTGGCCCGGGCCGGTTATCGAGCAGGAGACGATCAGGGCGGCCGGGAAGACCGGGTTACTCACGATCGAAGAGACCCGCGCCGCGCCATCGACGCCGTTCTGAAAGACGAGGACGATGGCGTGCGCCGTCAGGAAGGGCTTCAGGTCGGCGGCGACCTGCTCGGTGTCCCGCGTCTTCGTGCAGAAGAGGACCACGTCGCTCTCCGCGAGCAGGCTCATCTGGGTCGAGGCCGTTACCCGTGCGTGGAAATCGAAGTCCTTGCCGGTGACCCGAACCCCTTTCGCGGCCATCGCCTCCACATGCGCCGGACGCGCCACGATGGAGACGGACGCCCCGGCGCGCGCGAGCCAGCCGCCGTACAGACACCCGATGGCGCCGCCGCCCATCACGCCGATGCGCGGCCAGGGCCGCTCGATGGTCGACGGAATCACAGACTTGTCGAAACGAGCTCGCCGCGAGTCGCGAAGACGACGCCCGCGTTGGCAAGGGGCCGGAGTAGCTGCACCGGCCTGATTGTAGTGGGTTTAGCCGTCCGGCCGAGGCGGACCGGCGACGATCCTGCGCACTCGAAGGAGCGCCCGGAGGACGTCGGGATTCCACGGGAGCGGTCCCCGGTGACCCTCGGAGTTCGTCCCTATACTGAGCCTCCGCGGAGAAATCGATGACGAGCATCCACGCCGATCTTCACGAGCGCTCCCTTCGCGATCCCGAGGGGTTCTGGGGCATCGCGGCCGAAGCCATCCACTGGGATCGCCGCTGGAGCAAGGTCCTCGATGAATCGCGCGCGCCTCTGTGCCGCTGGTTCAGCGGCGGCATGCTCAACACCTGCTACAACGCCCTCGACGTCCACATCGAGCGGGGCCGGGCAAAACAGCGCGCTCTCATCTACGACAGTCCGGTCACGAACACGATCCGCACCTTCACCTACGCGGAGTTGCGCGATCTGGTGGCGCGCTTCGCGGGAGGGCTCGTCCTCCAGGGCGTGGGCAAGGGCGATCGCGTGGTCATCTACATGCCCATGGTGCCGGAGGCGATCATCGCCATGCTGGCCTGCGCCCGGATAGGGGCGGTTCACTCCGTTGTCTTTGGCGGCTTCGCCTCGCATGAACTCGCGAAGCGCATCGACGACGCGAAGCCCAAAGTGATTCTGTCGGCCTCCTGCGGCATCGAGACCGATCGGGTCATCCCTTACAAGCCTCTGCTCGATGCGGCGATCGACCTGGCCGCGCACAAGCCCGGACGATGCCTGATCCTTCAACGACCGCAGGCCAGAGCCGAACTCCTTCCCGGCCGGGACCTCGACTGGAACGAGACGGCGGATGGAGCGTCTCCCGTGGATTGCGTGCCCGTGGCCGCGACCGATCCTCTGTACATCCTCTACACCTCGGGCACCACCGGTGTGCCCAAGGGTGTGGTCCGCGATCACGGAGGTCACGCGGTGGCCCTCAAGTGGAGCATGCATGCGATCTACGGGATCGGCAGCGGGGAGGTGATGTGGGCGGCGGCGGACGTCGGGTGGGCGGTGGGCCATTCCTACACGGTGTACGGTCCTCTCCTGAAGGGCGCCACCACCGTGTTGTACGAAGGCAAGCCCGTAGGCACGCCCGACGCGGGGGCCTTCTGGCGGGTGTGCGAACAGCACGGCGTCAACGTCCTCTTCACGGCACCCACCACGTTCCGCGCGATCAAGAAGGAGGATCCGCAGGGCCTTCTGGTCGGACGTCACGATCTCTCCCGGTTGCGGACCCTGTTCCTCGCCGGCGAGAGGTGCGATCCCGATACCTTGCTCTGGGCGGAGGCGATCCTGGGCGTGCCCGTGATCGATCACTGGTGGCAGACCGAGACGGGGTGGCCGATCGCCGCGAATTGCGTGGGCCTGGGCATGCTGAAGGTGAAGCCGGGGTCACCCACCAAGGCGGTGCCGGGTTTCGATGTGAGTGTCGTCGACGATGACGGACAAAAGACACCTCTCGGGAAAGTGGGGAACGTGGTGATCCGCATGCCCCTGCCTCCCGGATGCCTGCCCACGCTTTGGAACAACGACGAGGGTTTCGTGAACTCCTACCTGACTCGTTTCCCCGGCTACTACACCACCAGCGACGCCGGCTTCATCGACGACGACGGCTACATCTTCATCATGGGCCGCACCGACGACATCATCAACGTGGCCGGGCACCGCCTCTCCACCGGCGGCATGGAGGAAGTCCTCTCCGGTCATCCCGATGTGGCCGAGTGCGCGGTCATCGCGGCGCCGGACCCCATGAAGGGCGAAGTGCCCGTGGGTTTCGTGGTGCTCAAAGCGGGCGTTTCGCGCTCGACCGAGACCATCGTTTCGGAACTGATTCAGCGGATCCGCGAGGAGATCGGCGCCGTGGCCTGCTTCCGCAGCGCTGCCGTCCTGAAACGTCTGCCCAAGACACGATCGGGCAAGATCCTCCGTGGAAGCATGAAGAAGATCGCGGAAGGCGCTTCGTTCACGCCCCCGGCGACGATCGACGATCCCGCGATCCTCGAAGAAGTGAGCGACGCCCTCAAGGCCCTCGGGTATCCCCAAGCCCGGCTCTGACCAAGGAGCCGCTCAGCGCGCGAAGCGGAGACCGGCGCGCAGAAGCCGCGGCGGGCCGAGGGTGAGCACGGGCGTGCGGCCCACCTCGTAGCGGTCGCCGGCCAGGTTCTCCGCGGCCACGAACGCCTCCACCCGCGAGAACCGCCGCGAGACCTGCGCGTCGAGGGTGAAGAATGCGGCCAGGCGAAGCTGGTTCTGGTCATCGTCCCACTGGCTCGATCCGGCACGGGCCTGCAGCGACACATCCAGGACCCGGCGGTTCGTGTAGCGCAATTGCAGAGTGCCCTGGTGGCGCGGCACCTGGGGCAGGTCGTTTCCCACCAGAGCAGGGTCGGCGTCGAAGCTGCGCACGGTAGCGGCGGTGAAGGCATAGCCAGCGCTCGCCCGGACGTGAGTGAAAAGCCTCAAGGAGGCATCGGCTTCGAGGCCCGAAGAGCGCGTACGGCCCAGGTTCTGCCGCTGCCTGGTGATCAGGGCCGGGGTCGAGCGCAAGGTGACGTTCGCCACGGGATCGAGGAGCCGAGCGGCGAAACCCACTACCCTCACGCGCGTGCCCTCGCCCTTCGAGGTCCATGTGCCGCCCACCTCGCCGCCATCCAGACGCTCCTGGGTCAGTTCGGGATTGGCGAGGGTGAGTGTGTTGCCGACCCGGAACGTGCGATAGAGCTCGTTGAGGGTGGGCCCGCGAAAGGCGCCGTATCCCGAGGCGAACAGCTGCACGCGCGCGCCCGCGCGAAACAGCAACGACGCCCGCGGCGACAGCAATCCGGCGCTTCGGTTGTCGTAGAGGGTCTCCCCAAAGGAGGGGGTTCCGACGAGGGCCCGGGTTCGCGAGAATCCGCCCTGCTCCGCCCACCGGTCGTATCGCGCGCCCAGCCTGGCGAGGAAACGCTCCCCCAGGGCGAGACGCACTTCCCCAAAGACGGCCCAGATGGTTTGTTCGCCCCCGGCACTCACTTGACTCGTGGCCCGGCCCTGCGCAAAGACGGTCTCGTCGCTTCGGCCGTCCACGTGGCGGGCCTCGAATCCGCCCACGAATCCGTGGCCCGAGGCGAAGGTGCGAGACCACGCGGCCGATCCCCCGGCCCAGGTCGTGGGCACGGCCTGCACGCGCGTCAAGGCTTCGCTCGCCCGGTCCGCGGCCACGGCGGAGAAGCTCTGCCCGTAGGTCTGCGTGCCGTACCACCCGCGGACCACGAGGGACCCGCCTCTGAGCGGCGCGTCCGTCCCCGCCTGCAATTCCTGGAGATCGGTGTCGTTCGTCTGGAGAGGCGTGCCGTTGTCGCGGCTCTCCCCGAACACCGAGACCCGAACGAAGGCGGAAGCTTGCGGCCCGAAATGGCGAACCACGGTGGCGACGCCGTTGAGGTGACGGGCGCCCGCCGCGGTATCGACAGGGCCCCGTTCGTCGTCGGAGACGAGCACGTAGCCATCGGTGGTGAAGGCCTCGCCGCCGAAGCGCAGGCCCCAGTCGCCGACCCGGCGGGAGGCAAAGGCCGAAAGGGCGGCCGTGCCCTCGTTGCCTCCCGTGGCCTCGACCGCGAGGGCTCGCTCGTCGCTCCGCCCGAACGCCTGGACCACTCCGCCGAGGGCCGCGCTGCCATAAAGCTCGGAGCCGCCGCCCTCCACGACCTCGACCTTGGCGAGGGCCGCTCGCGGAAGCCGGCTCCAGTAGACCCAGCCGCCGAAGGCATCGTTCATGGGAACGCCGTCGAGCAGCACAAGGGTCCGGCTCGCGCCGCTCGGGCCCACGCCCCGCAGCGAGGAGCCCTGGGCGGTGGGATTGGCGACCCGGCTGCCGGAGCGGCGGAAGAGGGTGAAACCCGGCACCTGCCGCAGGGCGTCGTCGACGGTCAAGGCGGGCGTCGCCTCGAGCAACTCGCGCTCCAGAACCAGGGCGCGCGCCGGGGTGTCGAGGATCCGCGAAGCGCTTCGCCCCGCGGTCACCGTCACCTCCTCGGCCAAAGACTTGTCGAGCACGATGACGAGGGGCGTTCGAGCGTCGAGGGACCACGTCGCCTCGGCGGAGGCGAAACCTCGGGCCTGGGCTACCAGACGGCCCGTGCGTTCGGCGCCGGCATCGAACGCGAAGGCGCCGGTCAGGTCTGTGCGGAGCGTGACCGCGGCCGCACCCTGGATTTGAACCTCCGCTCCGGGGATCCCCCGCCCCGAGGCGTCGCAGATCCTCCCCTCCACGAGCGGACCGGATGCGCCGGCGAGGGCCAGCAACAGCAGGAGCGGGGTCATTCGCAGCCCTCCTGCGAAACCAAAGAGGCGTGCGCGATGACGCGCATGGGCATCAGGCGACTCCTTTCGCGGCAAGGTCGTCGAGGAAGACGTGGACTTCAGGATGGCCCTGGAGAAACGCGGCCGGGCACGAGGACGCCCGCGGGCCGCGCAGCATCGCGCGCACGGCTTCCGCCTTCGCGGTTCCGAAGGCCAGGAGCAAAACCCGTCGTGCCCCCAGGATCGTGCGCAGCCCGACCGTGGCGCCCCGGCGCGGGGCGTAGTCGCCGCCGAACCATTCGCGATTCGAAGCGATGGAGAGGGCATCGAGATCGACGACGCGCGCGCCACCATCCTCGAGGCTCCCCGGCTCGTTGAACCCGAGATGACCGTTCTTCCCCAGACCCAGCACGATCGCGTGCAGGCCGCCTGCTTCGTCGATGCGCCGTTCGTGATCCAGGACGGCGGTTTCGGCGCTGCTTTCTTCGGACGAGAGTCCGAAGAAATTCTCCGGCCGAATCCGCCACGCCTTCGCAACGGCCTTGCCCAAGAGGTTGGTGCAGGTCCTCGCGTTGTTTCCGGGCACGCCCACATATTCATCGAGCACGTAGACGCGGAGCGGGGAGGTCGCGACGCCGCGCTCCGCGATGGCCTGGTAGAGAGGGAGAGGGGTGTTCCCGCCCGCGACCATGAGCCGGCGCACCGACCCGTCCTCGATCCATTGACCCAGAAGGTCGGCGGCCTCTGCCACCGCATCCCTGGCGTTACGACGGATCTCGACGTTCACGCGCGACCTCCCCAATCCTCATTGACGGCCCAGAACCCGGACCTTAGGATAGCCGGACCCTCATGACGCGACCGCGCAGTTCCTGGATCGTCGTCGCCCTCGTTCTCTTCGCGGGTTGTTCCCGGCCGGAGACGGCTCGTTCGCCCGCGCGTCCTTCGGCCGGCCTCACGATCTACGCGGCCCAGGGCGGCGAAGTGACCGACCCCGTGGTCGATGCCTATCGTCGAGAGAACCCCGGCCTCGTGATCCAGATCATCCGGGGCGGCATGGGCGAGATGCTGAGCCGCATCCGGGCCGAGCGCGAGCAGCCGATCGGCGACCTGCTCTGGGGCGGGTCGCCCGAGATGTACGCGATCAACGACGATCTGTTCGCGAAGGCGGAGCTATCGGAGGCTCGGCACTTCAAGCAGCGCGATCCGGCGGGCAAGTGGCACCCCTATTCCATCAACGTGATCTATCTGGTCGTGAACACGACTCGGGTGGCCCGCGTGCCCGCGAGCTACCGCGAGATCCTCTCGCCGGCGTTCCGCGCGCAGGGACCGATCGGCTTGTCGAACCCGGCGGTTTCGGGCACCGCCTACACGATCCTGACCTCGCTCGTGACCGCACTCGGCTGGGATTTCGTGGACTCGATGCTCGGAAACGTCTGGCTCACCGACAGCTCGGACTCGATGTTCAAGTGGGTGAAGGACGGCGAGACCGCGGCGGGTTTCCTGTTCGAGGCGTCTCTGCGCGATTACCGGGCTTCGGGCGCGCCTCTCGAGCCCGTGCTCGCGGAGGAAGGTCTCATCATGCAGTCGGACGGGGCCGGGCTGATCGCGGGCGGACCGCACCCGGAGGACGCTCTGGCGTTTCTGGCCTACATGTCGAGCGCCGAGGCACACGAGATCGTCCGAACTCGCGTGGGCCGCCGGTCGGCGCGCGACGATGTGGCGCCCGCATCCGGTCTCCTCGACCTTAAGGGCCGGACCCTCATCCGTCCCGATCCGCTCTGGGTCGGCCGCGATCGCAAGATCATCCTGGCGCGCTTCGACGCGTCGAGGGAAGGGCTTTGACCTTCGTCGAGCGCCTTCGGCGCGACCCCTGGCTTCTGGTGGCCGCGTTCCTGGGGGTGGCGCTCTTCCTGCTCGTCCTCGTTCCGCAACTCTGGATCGTGCGCTCGAGCCTGCTCGCGCAGGACGGCCAGAGCGTGACCCTGGGGAACTTCCTGCGCTACCTGACCGCCGTTCGCTATCGCACCGCCCTCCTCAACAGCGTTCTTCTCGCGGTTGTGACCACGGTCCTGTCGATGGCGGTCGCGGTGCCTCTGGCCTTCGTTCACGCGCGGTACCGGCTGCCCGGCCGCGATCTGGTGCTGACCCTCGCGACCCTCGCTACCGCCTCGCCGCCTTTCCTGGGGGCCTACGCCTGGGTCATGCTGCTGGGCTTCAACGGGATTCTGAGTCCCGGGTTGCGCGCGATAGGTCTTCCCTGGCACAGCATTGTCGGTTTTCACGGCATCGTCTGGGTCGGAGTGTGGGGTGCGGTGGGTCTGGTGTTCCTGTTCGCGCACGATGCGTTTACGAGCCTCGACCCCGATCTGGAGGAGGCCGCGGAGAGTGCTGGGGCCTCCCGACTTCGCGCTCATTTCGACGTCGCCCTGCCCCTGGCCACCCCGGGACTTCTGACCGCGGCGTACCTGGTGCTCACCGGTGTTCTTGCGGATTTCGGCACTCCGAGAATCATCGGCGGCCCGGTGAGCGTGCTGCCCGTTCTCTTGTACCACGAATTCCTGAGCGAAGGCGGGGTGAATCCGGGGATGGCTTCGGCGGGCAGCCTGCTCAGCATCGGCCTCGCCACCGCGGTCCTGCTCCTGCAGCGCCTGGTCCTGGCCGGGCGCAGCTACGTGATGTCGGGAACGCGGCGGGTGGCGCCGCGCGCCCTGCCCCGGTGGGCCGTGGTGGTCGCCACCGTTGCGACGGCGCTCTTCTTCTCGATGGTGTTCGTGCCGCATCTCGTGATCGCCTTCTCGTCGTTCCTCAGCTGGCGGGCCGACATCCCGGGCGGACCGTTCACCCTCGACAACTATCGGGCCCTCGCGCTGCGTTCGTCCGCCCCGGTGCTGGTGAGCTATGCCCTGTCGGCGATCTCGACCCTGATCGCGGTGGTGGTGGGCACGCTCCTCGCGTATGTGGCGGTGCGCCGCTCTTACCGCGTGCTTTCGCCCGCGTTGCAGGCCCTCACCATGATTCCCTACCTGATCCCGGGCACCGTGCTCGCGATCGGTCTGATCGTGGTCTTCAATCGGGAACCGATCCGGTTGACCGGAACCTGGGTGATTCTGGCCCTCGCGTACTTCATCCGGAAGGTTCCGTATGCGACGAAGTCCGCCGAGGCCTCGCTCTACCAGGTCCACGAGAGCCTCGAAGAGGCGGCGCTGTCGGTGGGGGCGACACCCGCGCAGGCCCTGCGCGACGTGACCTCGCGCCTGATGCTGCCCGGCCTGGTTTCCGGCGCGACCCTCACCTTCCTGATGACCCTCACCGAACTCTCGTCCACCCTGATGCTCTACGGCGCCGCCACCACCACCATGAGCATCGTCATCTATCAGGCCGCCATGGGCATGGGCGGCCAGTTCGGTCTGGCCGCGAGCACGGCGGTCGCGATGATGGTCTCGGTGTACCTGCCGCTGTACCTGGTAAGGAAGCGCTTTCCGTCCGTGGGAGTGGCGGCATGAGTCGAGGTCCGGTCGAGGTTCGGGTCGAAGGCATACGCAAGTCGTTCGGGCGCGAACCGGCGCTCGAAGATGTCTCGCTCGATTTCACCGCGGGCGGCTTCAATACCCTCCTCGGTCCTTCGGGCTGCGGGAAGACCACACTTCTGCGCAGCATCGCGGGCTTCGTGACCCCGGAGGCGGGCCGGGTCTTCATCGGCGGCGAGGATGTGACGCATCGCCCGCCCTGGACGCGCCGTATCGGCTTCGTGTTCCAGAGCTACGCCCTGTGGCCCCACATGAGCGTTTTCGACAATGTCGCGTATGGCCTGCGCCTGCGCAGGGTAGAGGGGACGGAGTTGCAGCGTCGCGTGCGCGCCATGCTCGAGACGGTGGGTCTCACTGCTTTGCACGAACGAGGGCCGGGTGCTTTGTCCGGAGGTCAGCAGCAGCGCGTGGCCCTAGCGCGGGCCCTCGTGCTCGAACCCGACGTGCTGCTGCTCGACGAGCCGCTCGCGAACCTCGATGCCCGTTTGCGGGTGGAGATGCGGCAGGAGATCCGGCGTCTGCAGAAAGAACTTCAGATCACCACCATCTTCGTCACCCACGACCAGGAGGAGGCGCTCGAACTGTCCGACCGCGTGGCCGTCATGAGCCGGGGACGCCTGGAGCAGGTGGGGTCCCCCGAAGACGTGTACGCGCGGCCGGCCTCTCCCGATGTGGCCGCACTCCTGGGCGGCGCGCGGTTCCTCGAGGGGGTGGTCTCCGAGGAGGGCGATCTGATCGTGGATGGGGCGCGTCTTCCTCTCGGCCTGTCCCGCGATCTGGCCGGCCGACGCGTGCGTGTCGCGGTCTCGCCGCGTCGACTGGTGGTCGTGGCAGACTGAAGGCGATGCAACTCCTCGAAGCGAAAGGCGTCCTGATCCGCGCCGACCGGAAGTCCTACCGCGCGCACGCCTTCATCGTGCCCCCCGGCACCGCGGCCTTGCGCATCGAGTTCCGCTATGACCGCGGCGGCGACTCTCCGCACAGCCTTGTGACGCTCCAGCTCTTCGACCCGGCCGGCTTCCGGGGAGCGGGACACCGCTTTGCGCCGCGTCAGGTCGTCGAGGTCGGCCTTACCCGGGCCACCCCGGGTTTCGTTCCCGGACCCGTGGTCTCGGGCGAATGGACGATCGAAGTAGACGTTCACAGCGTGATCTCGAGCGCTGACGGCCAGCCGAATGCCTACACCCTGCGAATCGACAGCGCGGACAGTGTCGACCGGGCGACGACGGTCGCGCGGCCCACGGACGCCCCGGCGTCGCCGCGGATTTCCGAATCCAGATGGTTGCGCGGCGAGCTCCATCTTCACAGCGAGCACTCCGATGGCCTCTGGACCACGGGCGAGATGGCCGCCCGCGCGCGCGGTCGCGGTCTCGACTTCATGTTCCTCACCGATCACAACACCACGACCGGCGTCGATGTTCTCCGCTCCCAGGTGGGGGACGCGATCAGCGTGCTGCCGGGGATCGAACTGACGACCTACGCCGGCCACGCCCTGGCCCTCGGCGCGGACGCTTGGGTCGACTGGCGGACGGGTCACCGGGGCCGCACCGCCAACGACATGGCGAAGAGCGTCCATGACGCGGGCAGTTTCCTGGTGATCGCGCATCCCGACGCGCCGCCCGACGATGTGTGTACGGGCTGCCGGTGGACGCATCACGATTTCGATCCCGGCCTGGCCGACGCGGTGGAGGTGTGGGGCGGGTTGTGGAACGGGCCGGAAGAGCGAAACCAGGGCTGTCTCGATCTGTGGCGCGACTGGTTGAACACGGGCCGCCGCATGACCGCGACGGGCGCCACTGACGCCCATCGACCCGAGGACTGGGAAGGTCCGGTGCCCCTCACCTACGTGCGGGCGGACGACGCCAGTCTGCCGTCGATCCTGGACGCCCTGCGTGCGGGCCGGACGTATGTGAGCAGCGGGCCTTCGCTGGAGATCCGCGCGACCGGCGGCGACGGGCCGCTTAGCGGGGTTGGGGACACGGTGAGGCGAGGGACCACGTGCACGATCGAAGTGGCTTGCGCCGATACGCCCGAGGCAGAGCTACGGATCGTCGCCAACGGCCGGACGATCGCGAAGGTGTCGGTTGACTCCAAGGGTTCCCTGGATGCGCGCCCCGAGGAAGGGGACACCTGGTGCTGCGCCGAACTGTGGAACCGCGAGGGGGACACGCTGCTCGCAGTGACGAGCCCGATCTACCTCGAGTAGCCAGCCCGCGCCGATGGCGGCGACGATTTCGTACGAACTGAGCCGCGTGCCGGGCGACCGGCTCATCGCGCGGGCACCTTCGCCTTCAGATCCTCGAACCAGTTGAGGACCACGTGACAGTGATGACGAACCGGCCGTCCGGCGCCACGTCGTGCTGCGGACCCCCGCCAACGCCGGGCGTGCCGCCGAGACAATGCGGGGCTGGAAGAGCGCTACCGGCCGGCCCATTCTGGGCGCGGCCGCTCGTATCCAGGGGCACGGCCATCGCCGACCGTCAACACGGGCGGGCGTGTCCGCTTGAACGGAAAGTACGTAAAGTCTCCATGCCGTGGTAGATTGACATGGATGTTGAGACGCCTTGCCCTGAGCCGCGTCACCGAGGCCCTGAAGCGGCAGGCTGCGGTCGTCCTCCTGGGCCCGCGCCAGGTGGGCAAGACTACTCTCGCCTTGCAGATCGCCGGCAAGAAGCAGGCTCTTTACCTCGACCTCGAGGACGCACGCGATCGCGCAAGGCTCTCAAACCCGGCCTCGTTCCTGGAAGCCCACGAGCGAGACCTCGTGATTCTCGATGAGATCCACCGCTTTCCCGACTTGTTTCAGACCCTGCGTGGCCTGATCGACCGCGGTCGCCGTCGAGGTATCGGGACCGGGCGTTATCTTCTTTTGGGATCGGCGTCGATCGATCTCCTGCGACAAAGCGGCGAAAGCCTGGCCGGCCGCGTCAGCTACCTGGAACTGACGCCCTTCTCCGTACTCGAGGTGAAAGCCAGGGAGGAAGACGCGCTGTGGGTGCGGGGCGGATTTCCGGACAGCTTCCTTGCAAAGAGCAATGCCTTGAGCCTGGCCTGGCGCGACGACCTGATCCGGACCTATCTTGAACGAGATATTCCCCTCCTTGGCCCGCGTGTCCCCGCCGAGACGCTTCGTCGATTCTGGACGATGCTGGCTCACTCTCAAGGCGGGCTGCACAATGCGTCGCGATATGCCGTGAGCCTTGAAGTCAGCGGACAGACGGTGGGCCGATACGTCGATCTGCTCGTGGACCTCCTCCTCGTGAGACGTCTCGAAGCGTATACGGTCAACACTTCGAAGCGGCTGGTGAAATCGCCGAAGCTGTTCATTCGCGACAGCGGCCTGGTGCACGCCTTGCTCAGCCTCCCCGACCGTGACTCGCTCCTTGGACACAGTGTCGCCGGTGGAAGTTGGGAAGGCTTTGTCATCGAGAATCTCGTGAGCGCCTCGCCTCCACGAACCGTCCCCGGTTTCTACCGGACGGCGGGCGGGGCCGAGGTCGACCTTGTTCTCGAACTGCCGGGTGGCGAACGGTGGGCTATCGAAATCAAGCGGAGCACCATCGGCAAGCTCGCGCGCGGCTTCCACGAGGCGTGTGACGACCTTAAGCCCGCCCGGCGCTTCGTGGTTCACGCTGGAGCGGACCGCTATCCCCTGGCCTCGGGCGTTGAGGCGATCGGCCTCCGGGAGATGGCTCTATTGCTCGCCTCCCGCTGACGGCCCTTCCCGAAGCGGCCATACGCATCGGCGGCGGCCCGCCCGTGATGAGCCTGTCGAGCACGCGGCGGGCTTCGCCTAGATCGCTCCTGCCCCCTCGATCGACAGAGCGCAAGATGGCGACATCCACGCCGCCGATGCGAACCGGCGGAGTCATCGCCTACTTACTCGTGCCTTTCGGCCGCTCCACCTTCCAGATGTTTGCCTCGGTCTGCTGCGCGCCGTAATAGATCGTGCGGCCGTCGGGTGCGGTGGCGATGTTGAAGTCGGCGTCCGGCGGGAGGGGGAGCTTCACTTCGATCTCACGGCGCTTCAGGGACACTATGTCCTGGATCATCAGCTTTCCGCTCGTCGTGAAGTACACCACGCGCCGGTGGTCCGGCATCCACGCCATGGTTCCGCCATCCGCGCTCAACTGCTTGACGTTACCGGACGAAAGGTCGTAGACCGCGTTCCCGGCATATCCACCCGATGGCGTCTCGATGTTGCCGGTCAGCCAGCGGCCGTCGCGCGACCAGTTCAATGGAACAAACGCGCCGGCGCCCACGGGTGGGGACTTCATGAGTGTCCCCGACTGCAGAGTCAGCGGCCCTGGAAATGGTCCGAGCAGCCAGTCGCCATGAGAGAACACGACCAGCACACGCCGTCCGTCGGGCGAGATCACGGTGTAGTAGACCTCCTTCTCCGGAATTGCGGTCAGCGGCCTTCGGTCGCCGCCGTCCCGGCGAACCGACCATCCCTGGTACGAGCCGCCCTTGTTCGAGTAGAAGGTCAGGGTCGTGCCGTCGGGAGAGAAAGCCGGATACCGGTCGCGGGCGACATCGTCGGTCACGCGCGAGACCTCCGTGCCGTCGGGCCGCATGACGAAGATGTCTTCCTGTCGCTCCCGGAGGTTGCTGAGGGCGAGCCATTGACCGTCGGCCGACACGTTGGTAGGCAGGAGGATTCCGGTGCGATGTTGCAGGAGGGTCACGCCCAAGGCGCGCTCGGTCGATGGATCGAAGGAGATGGCCGCGGGATTGACCGCCGCATTCATCGAGCGGAAGATGAGCGATGCCCCGTCGGCCGACATCTGAGGCAGATCCATCGCTACGTCGACGCCGGCCGCGATGGGTTTCGGCTCGGTCGTGGGGCTTCCGGACTTTTCGTCGATGCCAATCCGCCAGATCCCCATCGATCCGCCACGGTCGCTGGCGAAATAGAGAAACTGACCGTCGGTCGACCACACGGGCGCCCAATCGGCCGCCGCATCTGAGGTGACCAAAACCTGCGTTCCGCCCGCGGCGGGAATGGTGGCCAGATCGCGCTGGCCGTTCCGGCTCCGCCAGAAGGCGATCCGCTTCCCCGAAGGCGACCACGCGGGCTGAACGGCATCGCCGTCCTCGATCTTGACCGGCGCCCCGCCGCCCAGGTCGACCGTCCACAACTCGCTGTCGGAGGTCCGGGCGTACACGCTCCCCACTTCATCCGTGCTGAACACGACGTGCAGGCCGTCGGGCGACCACGCGGGATTGGATCCGAAGTCGGTCAGACGCCGGACGGATTCTCCGGTAGCGCCGACCACGAAGATGCCGCCCTTGCCGCCGCCCTGGTTGAACGCGATGTGCTTGCCGTCGGGTGAGAACGCGGGCCACACCTCGTTGCGGTTCGGATCGCCGGCGACGAGCACCGGGTTCCGGCCCCCGACGCGCTGCACGTATATGTCCCAGGTGCCCCTGGACGCACTCGAGTATGCGAAGGAGGCGCCGTCCGGCGAAACGCTCGGGCCTGTTTCGACCCCCGAGGCGTCGGTGAGTTGGGCGAAACTCGACCACGGCTGATCGGATACGACCGACCGATGGCCGAGCCACCACCCGAAGGCCGCCACCGCGACCAGGGCGAAGGCAATCGCGCCGCGGGCCATCAGGAGCTTCGGCCCGGCCAAGGGCTTAGCCGCCACCGGCGTTTTCACGGTGGAGTCGGGCGTCCCGTCTTGAAGGCGGTCGAGTTCAAAGCGCGCTTCGCCGATGTCGCGCAGCCGATGCCTCACATCGCGGTCCAGGCACCGTTCGAGCAGCCGCCTCAACCGCGGCGGTGTCGCGGCCGGGAGTTTTGTGGGGGTCAACTCTTGTCGCAGCACGGCGGCGAGGATGTCGCTGACCGTTTCGTCCGCGAAGAGGCGCTTGCCGGTGAGCATTTCAGACAGGACGACGCCGAAAGACCAGATATCCGATCGCTTGTCGACCGGCTTCCCCCGGGCCTGCTCGGGGCTCATGTACGCCGCGGTGCCCATGATCAAACCCGCTTCCGTGGCGTGGCGCGACAGGGTGGGGGACGCTTCGACAAGCTCAGCGTCCGTGGCTCCCGGTGGCTGAGCCGGTCGAAGCCCGCCTTCGAGGGCCTTGGCGAGGCCGAAGTCGAGGACTTTCACCTTTCCGTCGGGCGTGACTTTGACGTTGGCGGGCTTCAAGTCGCGATGGATGATGCCGTGCTCGTGAGCCTCTTCGAGACCCTCCGCGATCTGCTTCGCGATGGCGATTGCCTCGTCGACCGGAATCGCGCCGCGCTTCAATCGCTCCGAGAGATCCTCGCCTTCCACCATCTCCATGGCGAGGAAGTGGACGGTCGATCCATCCGGAAGCGTCGCGCCTTCGAAACCATGGACGTGAGCGATGTTGGGATGATTCAGCGAGGCCAGGACCTGGGCCTCTCGTTTGAAGCGGGCGAGGCGCTCGGTGTCTTTCGCCATGGCCCCGGGCAGGACCTTGATGGCCACATCACGATTGAGCGTGGTATCGCGCCCGCGATACACCTCGCCCATGCCACCCGCACCGATGGCGGCGATGATTTGATAGGGGCCGAGGCGCGTGCCGGACGTGAGAGTCACGAGTCTCCCTCCTCCACGGTGTTCGGGCCCTTCGCAAACGGATTCATGGCCCGGACTCGCCCATAGCGCTGGCCATGATTCAGGTCTTCAGTGTAGAGCGTGTCTGCTTCGAGAACCTCCGCGGCGGCGACAACCGCCCCGTCCCAGTAGGAGATCCTGTACTTGAGCGACAACTCGACCGCGGAGACGATGAGGGGGTAGTCGGTCGGCACGGTCGGGAAGACTCGGTACGCTTCCATCAGGGCGATCGCCGCTTCAGGGGCGAGAGGTTTGCGGAATTTCCGCGTGACCGTGACGTAGAACTCCTGCAAGACCTGAGCGGAGAGGCCGAAGTCGGACTCCTGAATCAGCGCCAGCGCCCGGGTCCGCTTGGCCCGGTCGGCCGGGGACGAAGAGGCCGCGTACACCAAAACGTTGGTGTCGAAAAAGCACTTAACGCGCATGCAGGTCGTCGCGCGTCCACGTGGAATGTCCCCGTCCCGCCTGAGAGCTTCGGCTGAGTTTCAAAATGCGCTGGCGCGCGGCGTGAGCGCGCGATTCGCGCGCCGTGAGCTGATCGAGGAACTCCCGGATGAGCGCGTTGACCGAGGTCGATCGCTCCGCGGCGATGCGTCGGGCGTCGCGAAGAGTGGCTTCGTCCAGGGAGAGGGTGACGTTCTTCATGTCCACATGATATGTGTGGCTGTGTGGGAAGGGCAACCGGATTTGCGCGGCCCTTGTTTGATCACCAGGGTGACTGCGGGAGTCAGGCGCGGGAACGGCGCGGAGCGGCCAACGGGTTCACGTGGAGCAGGCCGGTGAACCGGCCGAAGTCGGCATCCGCCGAGAAGACCGTGGCGCCCCGTTCGATGGCGAGGGCAGCGTGATCTGGTCGCCCACCGGCGCTTCCGCCGACCTTGAGGGTCCCTGGAGGGGCGGCCCCGAAGCGGTGGCTCGCCTACGCGAGGTCTTCCGCCCGAATCGGCAACCGCCGCAGCCGGCGTCCGGTGGCCGCGAAGATGGCGTTCATCACCGCGGGAGCGCACGGAGGCAGCCCCGGCTCGCCGAGGCCCGTGGGCGCCGCGTCCGAGGGGACGAAGTGAACCTCGATCAGCGGCGTTTCCTCGATGCGCAGCATCTCGTAGTCGTCGAAGTTGCTCTGCTCGACGCGGCCGCGGTCGATGGTGATCGCGCTCTTCAGGACGGCGGTGAGGCCGTACACGATGCCGCCCTCGATCTGGGCCCGGGCTCCGCCCGGATTGATCACGCGGCCGCAATCGACCGCGGCCACCACGCGATCCACCTTGACCACGCCGTTCGTGACCGTCACCTCGGCAACTTCAGCGACGTAGGTCTCGAAGGAGAAGTGACACGCGAGGCCTCGGCCTCGGCCCTTGGGCAGAGGCTTGCCCCAGCCGGCCTTCGCCGCGACGAGTTCCACGCAGGCCCGGAGGCGGCTCGTGTCCAGAGTGGACTCGGCGTCAGGCGGGACGCGCACCTTGCGTGGCTCGGCGAGAAGGCGCAGGCGCAACTCCAGGGGATCGACTTTGCCCTCCGCGGCAAGTTCGTCGAGGAAGCACTCGGTCACGAAACCGTTGGTGGAGTGTTCGACCGAGCGCCACCACATCACCGGCACGCCCGACTTCGCGGGCGCGTACTCCATGCGCAGGTTGGGGATGGCGTAGCCGAGGTTCGCAGCACCCCCGACCTCGCTGCTCGCGGGCTTGGCCTTGTCGGGCGGAGTCCAGTACCCGTCGATCGAGACCGAACTCATCAGATGCAGCCAGGCCGAGGGCTGGCCCTTGGCGTCGAGGGCTCCGCTCAGCTTGTGAAGGGAGGCCGGTCGGTAGAAGCCGTGCTGGGTGTCGTCCTCGCGGGTGAAGACGACCTTGACCGGCGCGCCC
This sequence comes from Vicinamibacteria bacterium, assembly GCA_031412915.1. Classification (GTDB taxonomy): domain Bacteria; phylum Acidobacteriota; class Vicinamibacteria; order Fen-336; family JAGNNV01; genus JAGNNV01. Next base: position 27,045 of record JANODX010000090.1, read on the forward strand.
GTGGCCTTCGATATCTGCGCGGCCTCGGCCACGAAGTCGGCGTGATAGCGCCGTCCGAAGCCGCCGCCCAGGAGGGTGGTATGCACTATCACCTTGTCGGCGGGCAGGCCCGAAATCTTCGCGATCGCGTCCTGGCCCCATTGCGGGCCCTGACTCGGAAGCCACGCCTCGGCCCCGTCCTTGCGGATGTGGACAGTCGCGTTCATGGGCTCCATCGGCGAATGGTTCTGGAACGGCACTTCATAGGTGGCTTCGATCCGCGGGCCGGCGCTTTGAAGCGCGGCCCGGGCGTCGCCGTCGTTGCGCACCACCGTGCCGTCGGTTCGCGCAAGCAATTCCTCGAACTGTTTTCGCAGGGTGGCGCTGCTCTCCGAGGCGTGGAACGACGAGGCGGCGATCCGACAGTTCTTTCACGCGGATCTGCTGTCGTTTCTCGAGACCCAGCCAAAAATCTGCGTCGAGGGGGGCGGCGACCAACTCATCTTCTATCGGCAGTCGAAACGCATCTCGGCCGAAGAAGTACGAGCGTTCATGCAGGAAGGCTTTGAGATATATACCGCGTTCCGCGGAGAGCTGCCGCAAGCGTCTGATGAACCTGGGGAGTTTGCGCCCGGTGATGCGGAACCTGAGTGATGTCGCATGCATCGAGTGCCGGGAAACGAGACCGAGTCCGCTGCTACGCCGTCACACGCTGATCGCGCATGCGCTTCTCCATCGTCGTGTACGCCCAGATGGTGAACGCGAACTCGATGGCGAGGGCCGCAATCGCCGCCCAAGTGAGCGGCTTCGACGGGTCGAACTCGTCCCAGCAGCGAATCACCGAAATCACGATGCAGGTATTCCAGATAAACGCCGCCTCCGTCACCTTGCGCAGCGATGTCCAGCGGCGGTCGATCACGGCGTAGGCATGCACCGCCACCGGCGCGATCAGCACGCTGCCGAGTACTCGGGCGGCCAGCGGCTTCATCTGCCAGGGCCAGATGGGGATCAACTGCTCTGGCGCGATCAGCAGCGACATCCCGACGAGCAGGAACGCCACCGCCAGCCCCGCACTGAAGGCGCGAATCGACGATGGCAATACCGCGTCGACTGCTTCCGGTTGCCAGGGGTCGCGCCGGCGATTCAGGAACAAGAGAGCCGCCACTGCCGGCGGGAGGCAGATATAAACGAAGAACCACAGGCGGAACGCGCCGATCGGCCCGTTGAACTTGTCGAGGTTGAGCAGCGTCACCAGACCCAGCAGCGAGATGACCGGCAACGTCGCCCACATGATGACGGCCGCCCGATGCCACTTGCTCGCCAACGCCACGTATGAAAACGTGAACAGGACCGTGAAATAGAACGATCCCTGAAACATCGCCGCCATCCGCGGTTTGAGAGCCCAGGCGAAGTAGACTTCCGTCTGTTC
>JANODX010000091.1:0-23992 GCA_031412915.1 Vicinamibacteria bacterium
GGTTCAACGCCACCATGACCGGCGAATTCCACCTCTTCTGCGCCGAATACTGCGGGACCAAGCACTCCGAGATGAACGGCAAAGTCGTGGTGATGGAGAAAGACGCCTATCAACGCTGGCTGGCCGGTCCCAATGCCGGTCTGCCTCCGGCGCTTCAAGGCGCCAAACTCTTCGAAGAGTTGAACTGCGTTTCCTGCCATCGGAACGGCGCCGGCCAGCGCGGCCCGGCGCTCGAAGGCATATTCGGAAAGACCGTCCAACTGAAGGGCGGGGGAACCGTGGTGGCCGACGACAACTACATTCGTGAATCCATCGTCAATCCCAACGCCAAGACCGTCGATGGGTTCGAGTCTCTGATGCCCGTCTACCTGAGCCAGCTTTCGGAGGAGCAGGTCAACGCGCTGCTCGCCTACGTTCGAGACACCCTTGGGAAAGAACAACCGCCCATGGCCGGCCCGTCCGGGACAGGCGCCGGCCCCCTTCCGGTAACGACCGCGCCGCCCCCGGCGAGTGAAATCAAGGGACGCCAGGAACCATGAGCACGCCCACCCATCAAGCCTCGCCTCCGCACGAGGAAGAGAACTACCTCACCCACGACACGTCCATCCAGTCGTGGCTTCTGACCAAGGATCACAAGAGGATCGCCCTTCTCTATCTCTTCTCGGTCACTCTGTTCTTCATCGTCGGTGGAGTGTTCGCTTCCCTCGTCCGCCTCGAGCTTCTGACCCCGGCCGGCGATTTGCTGAGTTCCGAGTTCTACAACCAGGCCTTCACGTCCCACGGCGTGATGATGATCTTCTTCTTCCTGATCCCGGCCGTTCCCGCGGTGCTCGGGAACTTCCTTGTTCCCTTGATGGTGGGCGCCAAGGACCTGGCCTTTCCGCGCATCAATCTGGCCAGCTGGTACATCTTCATGGTGGGCGCGGGTTTCGCGGTGTTCGCGGTTCTTACCGGCGGTCTGGACACCGGCTGGACCCTCTATCCGCCCTATTCCTCGACCTACTCCCAGTCGCGGGTGACCTGGGCGGTGGCGGGCGTGTTCGTGGCCGGCTTCGCTTCCATCCTGACCGGCGTGAATTTCATCGCCACCGTGCACCGCATGCGCGCCCCCGGCCTCACCTGGTTTCGCCTGCCCCTGTTCGTGTGGGCGCACTATGCGACGTCCCTGGTCATGGTTCTGGGTACGCCCGTGATCGCCATCACCATGGTCCTGCTCGGGCTCGAACGCGTTTTCGGCTTTGGTTTCTTTGATCCGGCCAAGGGAGGGGACCCGGTTCTCTTCCAGCACCTCTTCTGGTTCTATTCCCATCCCGCGGTCTACATCATGATCCTGCCCGCGATGGGCGTGATCTCCGAGATCATCTCCACGTTCTCCCGCCAGAAGCTGTTCGGCTACAGCTTCGTGGCCATGTCCTCCCTGGCCATCGCGATCCTGGGCTTCCTGGTCTGGGGCCACCACCTGTTCACGACCAGCCAGTCCCCCTACACCGGAATTCTCTTCTCGGCCCTCACCTTCCTGGTCGCCATACCTTCCGCCATCAAGGCATTCAACTGGACGGCGACCCTGTACAAGGGCTCGGTGTCCTGGGAAACGCCCATGCTGTTCGCCTTTGGTTTCATGGGCCTGTTCCTGATTGGCGGTCTGACCGGGCTCTTCCTCGCCACCATGGGCATGGACATCCACCTTCAGGACACCTACTTCGTGGTCGCGCACTTCCACTACGTGATGGTGGGCGGAGGCGTCATGGGCTACATGGGCGGCCTGCATTTCTGGTGGCCCAAGATCACCGGAAAGATGTACTCGAATTTCTGGTCCAAACTCTCGGCCATGTTCATTTTCGCGGGCTTCAACTTCACCTTCTTCCCCCAGTTCCTCCTCGGTTACATGGGAATGCCCCGCCGCTATCATTCCTATCCGGAGGAATGGCAGGTCCTGAACGTGATGTCCTCGGTGGGTGCTTCGATTCTCGCCATCGGCTACATCCTGCCCGCGATCTATCTGACCTCCAGCCTGTTTTTTGGAAGGAAGGCTCCTGTCAATCCGTGGGGAGCCACCGGCCTCGAGTGGCAGACGGCATCGCCTCCGCCTCCCCACAACTTCCATGAGACGCCGGTCGTGACCACCGAAGCCTACGACTACCAGTCCCTGCCCCTCTCGGCCACACCCGAGCCCGCGGAGGCCCGCCATGTCTAGCGTGGCCGCGGCACTTCAGCACCACTTCGCCGACTTCAAACAACAGAAGGAGTCGGCGGTCCTGGGGATGTGGTCATTCCTCGTCCAGGAAGTCATGTTCTTTGGCGGGTTGTTCGTCACCTACGTGGTCCTGCGGTCTCAGTACCCCCACGCCTTCGCCGAGGCCAGCGGCCTTCTCGACGTCAACCTCGGCGGCGTCAATACCATCGTCCTGATCTGCTCGTCCCTGACCATGGCCATGGCGGTTCACGCCGCCTCAACGGGCAACCGCGGCGGCATCGCGTTCTGGCTGTTTCTGACCATCCTCTTCGGCAGCATCTTCCTCGGCGTCAAAGTCGTCGAGTACAAGGAGAAGTGGGATCACGGCCTCATTCCCGGGATCCAGGAGGAAGGGCTCAAGTTCGATCACGAGACCCACTTGCCCCGTCCCACGGGCTTCGCCCTTTACTTTGCGCTTTACTTCGCGATGACCGGGCTGCACGCCATCCACATGATTATCGGCATTCCGATTCTTGCCATCCTGGCCGTGAACGGCCTGCGGGGCAAGTATGGTCCGGAGTACTACACCCCGGTCGAGATGACCGGTCTGTACTGGCACTTTGTCGACATCGTCTGGATCTTCCTCTTCCCCCTGCTGTACCTCATCGGAGCCCACGGAGCCCATTGATGGATGCCTCGACCCCCCACGAAGAACATCACGGTCCGACCGTGAAGATGTACTTCGCCATCTTTTTCGCCCTGTGTGTCTTGACGGTCACCACCGTTCTCGCCGCCAAGTTCGACTTCGCCCCGCTTTTGGGCGCCCAGATGGGCGGATTCGCGAACAATGCCGTGGCCCTTGGCATCGCCTGCACCAAGGCCACTCTGGTCATCCTCTTCTTCATGCACGTCAAGTATGAGAACAAGCTGGTGGGCCTGGCTGTGGTGGCGAGCGTCATCTGGCTGGCCTTCCTGATTCTCATCACCATAAGCGACTATCTCACTCGCACGTCCGACTGGCAGCTATTCAGCTGAAGGCGAGATCTCTCTTCGGGAGCCTCATGTAAACTGTCGCACTTCCGAGGGGTTCTCATCGGATAGCTTTCGGGAACCACCGACGAATGGCGGTGTAGCTCAGCTGGTTAGAGCATGCGGCTCATATCCGCAGTGTCCGGGGTTCAAGTCCCTGCACCGCCACCATTACTTCCTTTAGGCGGGGGGCCGCAATGGCCAAACGGACCTGCCTGCTCAGCCCCCCGCACCCCCGGTCGCTCCGGCCCAAGTGAATTGGGCCTGCGCTTTTGCCGGCGGCGCCCGGTGCCGATGGCCATATGGACCCGCCTGCTCAGCCCCCCGCACCCCGCAGACAGTATTTCGTGGGCCGCGCGCTGAAGTGGTCTCACCGCGTCTCGTCATCGATTGAGCGTAAGGTATCGATGCTCGCATGCCGACGCTACCCTTGGTCTCAGCCCTCAGACGCAGCCTGGACTCGGTGGCTCTTCTCCGGCCCGGGGTCTCGGTGGTGGCGGCACTCTCCGGAGGTCCCGATTCGGTGGCGCTTCTGGACGCTCTCCTTCGGGTGGCGCGGAAGGCCGGAATGACCGTGGTGGCCGCCCACCTCGATCACGCCCTTCGCACGGACGCTCGAGTGGATGCCCGGTTCTGTGAAGAACTCTGTGACCGCCTGAAGGTTCGGCTGCGCTCCGGCCGTTCGTGGCCCAACCTGAAATCAGTTCGCGACGGGGGTCTCGAGGAGGCGGCCCGTCTCGTTCGCTATTCCTTTCTCAGGCGAGTGGCCCGCGAGGAAAACGCGAGCGCCATCGTCTTGGGGCACACACTCGACGATCAAGCCGAAACCGTTCTCATGCGGCTGGTAAGGGGGAGTGGCGCCCTGGGGCTCTCGGCCATGAGGATGTGGGATGGGGAATTGCTGAGGCCCCTGCTCGACACCCGCCGCGAAGCGATCCTGGCCCACTTGAGCGCCCGTCAGCTTCCCTATCGAATCGATGCCACCAACACCGACACCGCGTTCCTGCGTAACCGGATCCGGCACGAGCTCCTCCCGCTGCTGAAGGAGAAGTTCAATCCCAACATCACCGAGGCCCTGGGCCGAACGGCACGGACGCTCTCGGAGGAACACTCGGCTTTGCGCGAGGTTGCGGCCCAGCTGCTGGACAGGGCCGCCGCGTCCTCGGTCGAAGGGGCCGCCTTCGAGTTGGCGATTCTGAAAGCCGCCCCCGAGGGCTTAGGCAAGACCGCCCTGCGCGAGGCTCTCCGCCGCTTTGGAGGTCTGAGGTCGGTCTCCTTCGTTCATATCGAGAATCTCTGGGATTTGTTGAACAAAGGGCGCGGCGGATCCTCTCTTCCCCTTCCGGGCTCACGGACCGCGACGGTGACTCGGGGGCGGCTCGTCCTGACGGGAACATCGGCGACCGACCAGGGCCATTCCAGAGAAAAGCCTTTCCTGTCATAGTCTTGCCTTGGTCGCTTCGCCATGATGCCATCTTCCCCCAAGCCTTCGCCCCTCTTCACCGCTGAAGAAATCTCCGTTCGCGTCCAGGCGATCGGCAGGCAGATCGCGTCCACCTACGAAGGCGAAGAGCTGGTTATCGTCGGCTTGCTGAAAAACAGCTTGGTGTTCATGGCCGACTTGATGCGCGCCATTCCCATCCCTTTTCGCAGCTACACGCTCCGAGTGGTCCAGGAGACCGGGAGCAGCAGCGGTTCCACCGATCTTCAAGTCCTTTACGGCGACACCGTGCCCATCGAAGGCGAGAACGTCCTGGTCGTCGACGATGTGGTGGACACGGGCGTGACTCTGGCTTACGTGCGCGATCATTTCGCGGCCCGTGCGCCCAGGAGCCTGCGGATCGCGGTTCTGATCGACCGCACGGCGCCCCGGAAGACGCAACTCGTTCCGGAGTGGTCGGCCTTCCGTATCGAGACGGAGGGCGACACCCGGTTCCTGGTGGGGTACGGCCTCGACCATTCCGACTACTATCGAGGGCTCCCCTATGTGGGAGTGCTGCAAAGACCCGCCTCTTAGGCCTTCGCCCTCAACCTCTGCGCGGCCCGACTCCGTATCACTTCAAGCACTCATAGGGAAAAGCATTGAACTCGACTTTTAAGACCGCACTCTTGTGGGCGTCCCTCTTCGTCCTCCTGCTGGCCTTCTGGCGTTTCTCCAACATCCAGCAGAAGGAAACGCCCATCAAGTTCTCAGACTTCATGGCTCAAGTGGAGGTCGGAGACATCAAGGAAGCCACGGTCAACGGAAACGAGATCCGGGGAAAGCGGGCGTCGGGAGACACTTTCAAGACCGTGGTGCCCTATGGCTATGACAAACCACTGGACTCGCTTCTCGCCAAGAAGGTCCAGGTGTCCGTCATCAACGACCAGGCTCCCACCTTCACCACCATCCTGATCACCTTCGCGCCCTACGCCATCCTCCTCGGCATCTGGATCTTCTTCATGCGCCAGATGCAGGCTGGGGGCAACAAGGCCATGTCGTTTGGAAAGTCGAAGGCCCGACTGCTCGCGTCCCAGCAGAGGAAGATCACCTTCAAGGATGTAGCGGGCGTCGAGGAAGCCAAGGAGGAACTGCAGGAGATTATCGAGTTCCTGAAAGAGCCGCAGAAGTTTCAGAAGCTCGGTGGCCGGATCCCCAAGGGGGTTTTGCTGATGGGTCCTCCGGGGACCGGCAAGACTCTTCTCGCCCGGGCCATTGCCGGGGAGGCCAACGTGCCGTTCTTCTCCATTTCCGGTTCGGACTTCGTCGAGATGTTCGTGGGCGTCGGCGCCTCTCGGGTTCGCGATCTCTTCGAGCAGGGTAAGAAGAGCGCCCCTTGCATCGTCTTCATCGATGAGATCGATGCGGTCGGACGCCATCGCGGCGCGGGCCTCGGGGGCGGTCACGACGAGCGCGAGCAGACTCTCAATCAGCTTCTGGTGGAGATGGACGGTTTCGAAGGCACCGAGGGCGTCATCCTGGTGGCCGCGACCAACCGTCCCGATGTGCTCGATCCGGCACTCCTCCGCCCCGGTCGATTCGACCGGCGCGTGGTGGTGTCCCGTCCCGACGTCCGCGGCCGCGAGGGCATTCTTCAGGTCCACCTTCGCAAGATCCCGGTGGGCGCCGATGTCGACGTGGTGACCCTGGCCAAAGCCACTCCCGGCTTTTCCGGCGCCGACCTCGCGAATCTGGTCAATGAAGCGGCCCTGCTGGCCGCGCGCCGGAATCAGAAAGTCGTGAACATGGCCGAGTTCGAGTCCAGCAAGGACAAGGTCCTGATGGGCGCCGAGCGCAAGAGCCTCATGATCACGGACGAAGAGAAGAAGGTCACCGCCTATCACGAGGGCGGCCATGCCCTGCTGGCCGCGATCCTCCCTCATGCCGACCCCGTTCACAAGGTCACCATCATCCCCCGCGGCATGGCTCTGGGCCTGACCCAGCAGTTGCCCACCGAAGAGAAGCACAACTGGACCAAAGAGCAACTCGAGGATCGGATCGCGGTCTGCATGGGCGGTCGCATCGCCGAAGATCTGGCCTTCAAGGCCATCAGCACCGGGGCCTCGAACGACATCGAGCAGGCGACCGAGATGGCCCGTCGCATGGTCTGCGAGTGGGGAATGAGCGCGCTCGGGCCGCTCGCCTATGGCAAGAAGGACGAGGCCATCTTCCTGGGCAAGGAGTTCGGCCGGTCTCAGGATTACTCCGAAGCCACCGCCATTCAAATCGACGAAGAAGTCCGGCGCATCGTCACCCAACAGTTCGAGCGCGGCACGGCTCTGCTCAAGGAGAGGTTTCCGGAGTTGACCACGATCGCCGAGGCGCTGCTCGAGCACGAGTCCCTGGACGGCCAGCAGGTCCTTCAGATCGTCCGCGGGGAAAAGATGAATCTGCCTCCCGTGCCCACCCCTCAGCCTCCGGCGGTGGCGCCTGAAACTCCCGCCCAGAAACCCGAGGCGGTGGCGCCCTTCCTCGGGCCTCTCCCGGAGCCGAAGCTCTCGTAGGCCAGGCCGCGAGACGCCCAGGTCTCACGCCCAATTTCGTCGAAAGAGAACGGCATGGCCGGATCCATTCTCGATACGCTCCAAGGAGCCTTCGCAGCCCGCGAGGTCACGTTCAGGGATGTCCTCGATGTGGCCGTCATTGGCTTCCTGCTCTACCGCCTCTATCGGTTTGTCCGCGGCACCCAGGCCACCCACATCTTTCTCGGGGCATTCGCAGTGGTCGCTCTCTTCCTCACCGCCTCCCTCCTCGAGCTTCGCCTCCTCACCCTCCTGCTGCGGAACGTTCTTCCCTACGTCGCTTTCGCGGGCATTGTGGTCTTCCAGACCGAGATCCGGAAGCTTCTCTCCTCGGTTGGTCAGACTCTCTTCGCACGAACCGGATCCTCGTCGAGCGACGATGTGCTGGACGAGATCGTCCTCGCCGCCCAGTCCTTGTCTTCGGCCAAGACCGGCGCCCTCATCGTGTTCGAGCGCAACATGGGGCTGAAGTCGTTCGCCGAGACCGGTGTGCGCCTCGACGCCGTGGTCACCTACGATCTGCTCTGCAACATCTTCACCCCCGGGTCGCCTCTGCACGACGGCGCCGTGGTTGTTCAGGCCGATCGCCTCTCCGCGGCCGCGTGTTTCCTGCCCCTCACCGTCAACCCGGAGCTTTCCCGGACCCTCGGAAGCAGGCATCGGGCGGCGATCGGGGTTACCGAGGACACGGACGCCGTGGCCCTGGTGGTTTCGGAGGAAACGGGGGGAATCAGCATCGTCTCTTCGGGAGCCATGACCCGCCTCGCCGAGCCCCAAGAGTTGAGCGAAGCCCTCCGCACCCAGCTGCGAAGGCGGGGCGCCATCGCCGCCCGACATCGCGCCTCCGTGGCGTGATCTACCCCGGAAACCTGTCCAAAGACCTGAGAGGAGACTGCACATGACCAGTAAGAAAGAGCCCGGGGGAAACGGGAACAACCGCCTGTTCGGAACGGATGGCGTTCGCGGAGTCGCGAACCTCGATCCCATGACCCCCGAGGTTGCGCTCAAGATCGGCCAGGCCGCGGTCACGGTGGCCGCGGTCGGGATCAAGCACACCCCGCGAATCCTGATCGGGAAGGACACCCGGCTTTCGGGCTACATGATCGAAACCGCCCTGGCCTCGGGCATCTGTTCCATGGGGGGCGACGTTTTGCTCTCGGGCCCGATTCCCACGCCCGCGATCGCTCACCTGACCACGAGCATGAGGGCGGATCTGGGCATCGTGATCAGCGCCAGCCACAACCCTTTTCAGGACAATGGCATCAAGATCTTCGGGCGCGACGGCTTCAAGCTCGCCGATGAACTGGAGACCCAGATCGAGACCATGGTGAGGGGCCGGCTCCCGCTTTCGTCCCGAAAGACCGGGCCGGGCATCGGCCAGGCTTTCAAGGTCGACGACGCGCGTGGCCGCTATGTGGCGTTCGCGAAGAACACGTTCCCGCGGAACATCTCGCTGGAGGGGCTGCGGTTGGTGGTCGATGCCGCTCATGGGGCGGCCTACCGGGTGGCCCCCGCAGTCTTTTCGGAACTCGGGGCCACGGTTCGATCGATCGGGGTGCAGCCGGACGGCGTCAACATCAACGATGGGGTGGGGGCGCTCCATCCGGACATGGCCAGGGCCGAGGTGGTGAGGGCCTCCGCTCAAATGGGCATCGCTCTCGATGGGGACGCGGATCGGGTCATCCTCATCGACGAGCACGGCCAGGTGATCGACGGCGACTCCGTTCTCGCCATGTGCGCCCTGGAGATGGCGGAGATGGGACGCCTGACGAAGCCCTCGGTGGTCGCCACGGTGATGAGTAACCTCGGTCTCGAACGGTCTCTGGCCGCGCGAAAAATCAAGCTGGTTCGGACCCCGGTGGGTGACCGGCACGTGGTGGATGCCATGAGGAAGGGCGGCCTGAACCTCGGGGGCGAGCAGTCCGGGCATCTCGTTTTTCTCGACCACGCCTCCACCGGGGACGGCATCGTGGCCGCCCTGCAGGTGCTGGCCCTGATGATCCGAAAGGAGAAGCCCCTGTCCGAGCTCGCGGCCGCGGCCATGACCCGGGTGCCCCAGGTTCTCGAAAACGTGACCTTGCCGCAGAGACGGCCGCTCGAGGGCATGCGTCGGCTTCAGGCGGTGATGCGCTCGGTTTCAAAGTCGCTGGGACGGAAGGGTCGCATCCTGGTCCGCTGGAGCGGAACGGAGGCGAAACTGCGGGTCATGATCGAGGGCGAGAACGAGACCGAGCTCCGCCGCTTTGCCGCCTCCCTCGTCGCGGCGGCCCGCCAGGATTCCGGTATCTCTTCTTGATCGGAAGCGTTCTTTGACCGGACTTTCCAAAGCCGCTATCCTGAAGGCGTACTTATCCGGTCGTTTCGGAGTCGGCCGCCCGATTCTGAAGAAAAGAGGGCACAAGTGCTAGAGAGTTACGGCCAAACGGACGTCGGACGTCGTCGAAAACTGAACGAAGACAGCTTCGACGTCGATGATGCCATCGGTCTCTACGTGGTCTGCGACGGAATGGGCGGGCACAACGCGGGGGAAGTGGCGTCCAAACTGGCCTTGGAAACGATCAAGGGATTCGTAGACAAGAGCGAGAAGGAAAAAGAGATCACCTGGCCCTATGGCCTTGACGTCAATCTTTCCTTCCATGGCAACCGGCTCTGCACGGCCATCAAACTCGCGAACCGCAAGGTTTTCAAGACCGCGGACTCTCAGGAAGAGTACACGGGGATGGGCACGACCGTGGTCACGGGCCTGGTCGCGGGCGATGTGCTCACGGTGGGCTGGGCGGGCGACAGCCGCGCGTACCTTTTCCGGGGCGGAGTTCTCTCACAACTCTCTCGCGACGACAGCTGGGTCACCGCCGCCTGGTCTGAAGGGATCCTCACCGTCGAGGAGATCGAACGCCATCCGTTGAAGAATGTCATCACCAAGGCGGTGGGGGCCAAGGAAACGATCGAGCCCCAGGCGGTCGAGCAGATCCTGCAAGGGGGAGACCTCGTTCTCATCTGTTCCGACGGCTTGCATTCCATGATCAACGACGAACACATCCAGTCGATCATGACGACGCATGAGAAGGCGGCCCTTTCCGAGGGCTGCGCCGCCCTGGTCGCGGCCGCCCTGGAGGCGGGAGGCAAGGACAACGTCTCCGTCATTCTCCTGCGCTACACCGAATAATTCCGAGGACCAGAGGCCCTTTCCGCCGAGCCCCCCCAAAAACCGCCCTCCATGAATCCCACGCGTCTCGGGCGATACGAACTCGGGGAAAAGCTCGGCGAGGGGGCCATGGGTCTCGTCTTCAAGGCCCGGGACACTGTCCTCGATCGTATCGTCGCCCTGAAGACCTTGCCCTTCGAAGGTGCGAGTGACGAAATTCAGGAGCGCTTCCGGCGGGAAGCCGAGGCCATCGGTCGCATGGACCACCCCAACGTGGTCAAGGTCTTCGATCTGGGGGAGACCGACGGCCGGCTGTTCATGGCCATGGAGCTGCTCGACGGCGAGGATCTCCGGCGTCTCATCGAGGTCTTCGCGGAGATTCCGATCACGGAAAAACTCCGGATTTTCGCGGAGGCCTGCGACGGTTTCTCCTACGCGCACAGCCGGGGGGTCGTGCATCGCGACATTAAACCGGCCAACATCATGGTCACGAAGGTCGGGATCACCAAGATCCTCGATTTTGGACTGGCCCGAATGCAGACCCATCAGACCCTGACCCGCAAGGGCGTCATCCTGGGAACGCCCGACTACATGAGCCCCGAGCAGGCGACGGGACGGTCGGCGGATCCGCGATCGGATGTCTTCTCCTGCGGCGCCGTGTTCTTCGAGTTCATCACGGGGTTCAAGCCTTTTCGGGGCGGCACCCTCCACGCCGTTCTTTTCAACATCGTTTCCGAGTCGACCACTCCGGTCCTCACCCTGGCCCCCGAAACCCCGGCCCGCGTCGCCGCCCTGATCCATCTGATGATCGCCAAGAACCCCGCGGATCGACCCAGCATGGATGAAGTGGCCACCCGGTTGAGGGCCTTGCGCGCGAATCTTCTCCAGTCGAGACTCAGATCCTGCCTCCCCTCCGACGCTCCGCGATTGTCGCGAGAGGAGGCGGCGCCGGCGCTCAAGGCCCACCTCACGAGGGCCAAGGCCCACCTCGAGTCGGAGAGTCCCGGGAAGGCCGTGGCCGAGGCGAAAGAGGCTCTCTTCTTGGATCCCGATTCGAAAGATGCCACGGGAGTCCTGTGGCGAGCGCTTCGTTCATCGCTGGTCGGAGCCTTCGTGACTCCCCCGGCCTCCGCCTCTCGCATTCAGGAGCTGCTCAAGCAACTCGGCAAGGCGAAAGGGGAGGAGGCGCTTCGGATTCTTCGTTCGTTGTATCTTCACGCTCCCGACGATCCATCGGTTCGCGAGGCTATCCGCCAGCTCGCGGTCTGATCGAGCGGTTCGAGCCCGCTCTCCATGGCGGCCGCCGCATCCCCTTCAGGAGGTTCCTTTGCTTCTCAAGACTCCGCTTCACGCTCAGCACACCGCCGCGGGCGCCCGCATGGTTCCGTTTGGGGGCTGGGACATGCCCATCGACTACTCGGGCAAGGGCCTCGGCGTCATCAAGGAACACCTCGCGGTCCGAACCAAGGCAGGCTTGTTCGACGTCTCGCACATGGGCGAGGTCGACATCGTGGGACCTGGGGCCCTCGCCTTCCTTCAGCGAGTGACCTCGAACGACGTGGCCAGGCTCCAGGACGGCCACGCGCAGTATTCGGCCCTTCCGATGCCCACGGGCGCGCCGGTCGACGACATCATCGTGTACCGGTTCAACCCTGAGCGCTTCCTGCTCGTGGTCAACGCGAGCAACCGCGCCAAGGATGTGGCGTGGCTCAAGGTCCAGGCCGCCACGGGCTGCCAGATCAACGATCGAAGCGACGAGTTCGCGCTCCTGGCGCTCCAGGGTCCCTTGGCCGCGGGAATTCTGCAGGGCTTGACCAAGGCCGAGCTCGGATCGGTCGGATACTACATGTTCACCACCGGAACCGTGTCGGGACTCGCGGCCACGATCGCGCGCACCGGTTACACGGGCGAGGACGGTTTCGAGATCATGGTCAAGGCGGCCGATGCCCCCGCCCTCTGGGATGCGTTGATGGCCGCGGGATCCGGCGGCGGTCTGGTTCCCGCCGGCCTCGGCGCGCGCGACACCTTGCGGCTCGAGGCGAAGATGTGCCTGTACGGAAACGACATCGACGAAACCACGACCCTCATCGAGGCCGGCCTCGGCTGGATCACCTGTGTCGAACCACACAAGGGCGACTTCAACGGCCGCGCCGTCCTCGCCGAGCAGAAAGCGAAGGGCACTTCGCGCAAGCTCGTCGGCTTCGAGATGAAGGACCGAGGGATCGCGCGTCACGGGTATCCGGTTCTGGTCGGAGGAAAGGCCGTCTCCACGGTCACTTCCGGTTCGATGGCCCCCTTCCTCGAAAAGAACATCGGCCTTGCCTATGTGCCCTCCGAGCATTCCACCGTCGGTCTGCCTCTCGGGATCGAGATTCGCGGAGTGCCCGTGGCGGCAGAGATCGTGAAGACGCCGTTTTACAAACGGATGAAATAGTTTCTTTAGAATTGTCGTTCCTCAACTTCAGGAGAGTTCCTTGACCAACGATCTGCGGTACACCAAAGACCATGAATGGGTTCGCCTCAAGGCCGGCATCGGCCGCATAGGAATAACCGACCATGCCCAGCAGCAACTCGGGGATGTGGTTTTCGTGGAACTGCCGAAGGTGGGCGCCGCGATGGCCGCGGGCGGCCGCTTCGGCACGGTCGAGTCGGTGAAGGCGGTGTCCGAGCTCTTCTGTCCCGTCACCGGGAAAGTGACGGCGACGAACGACGATCTGCAGAAGAAACCCGAGACTGTCAACTCCGATCCCTACGGCGCCGCGTGGATGATCGAGGTGCAGGTCACGAACCCGGCCGAGGTCGAGGCCCTCATGACCGCGGAACAATACGACGCCTTCGTCAAGAGCGGCCACTAGAGGAATGAAGCTCTCTGATCTTTCCCCCGTCGATACATTTCCCCGAAGGCACGTTGGTCCCTCCGAAGCCGATCGGGCCACGATGCTCGGCGCTCTTGGCGCATCTTCTCTCGACGCCCTGATCGAGGAGACCGTCCCTCCCGGGATCCGCCTCCGTCGTCCCCTCAACCTGCCCGAGCCGCTCTCCGAGAGCGAGCTCCTCGGCCGGATCACCGCTCTCGCAGAGTCGAACCAGACCTGGCGCTCCTTCATCGGCATGGGCTACACCGGCTGTCTGACCCCATCCGTCATCCGGCGCAACGTTCTCGAGAATCCCGGCTGGTACACGCAGTACACCCCGTACCAGGCGGAGATTTCCCAGGGCCGTCTGGAAGCGCTTCTCAACTTCCAGACCATGGTCGCCGATCTCACGGCGCTCCCGCTCGCCAACGCCTCCCTCCTCGACGAAGGCACGGCCGCAGCCGAAGCCATGCACATGGCCCAGGCCATGGCCGAAGGAACGCGGAACGTCTTCGTGGTCGCCGATGACGTTCACCCGCAGACCATCGCGGTGGTGAGGACGCGCGCGTTGCCCCTCGGCATCGAAGTCCGGGTGAGGGCCCCCTCGAAAATCTCCGTGAAGTCCGATGTGTTCGGCGTCCTTGTCCAATATCCGTCCACCACCGGGCGGATCGAGGATCTCTCCGCCATCGCCGTCAGGGCCAAGGCCGCCGGAGCCTTCACCGTGTTCGCGACCGATCTGCTGGCCCTCACCCTCTTCCAGGCGCCCGGAGAAATGGGCGCCGACATCTGTGTCGGTTCCGCTCAACGTTTCGGCGTTCCCATGGGCTTCGGGGGCCCGCATGCCGCTTTCATGTCGGCCCGGGAGGAGATGCGGCGCGTCCTTCCCGGTCGTCTGATCGGGGTGTCCAAGGACGCTCAGGGAATGCGGGGCTATCGACTGTCGCTTCAGACCCGCGAGCAACACATCCGGCGCGACAAGGCGACCTCCAACATCTGCACCGCTCAGGTGCTCCTCGCCGTCATGGCGGGCATGTACGCGGTGTACCACGGGCCCGCGGGTCTGAAAGAGATCGCCACCCGCGTTCATCGCCTGGCCGGACTTCTCGCCGCGGGTCTGCGCAGGGCCGGTTTCACTCTTCAGCACGAGACGTTCTTCGACACCCTGTCCGTGAAGGCCGCCGCGGCCAAGGCCGGGGTGATCGCCCGCCGGGCGGCCAAGCGACAGATGAACCTCCGTCGGGTGAAGACTGGCCTCGCCATCACGTTGGATGAGACCACCCAACTGAAGGACGTGCAGGATCTGATCGAGGTGTTCACCGGAGTCGCTCTTGAGGGCTCGCTCGCCGATCTGGCCCGCGACGTTCAGGTCGGGGTTCTTGAGTCGCTGGCCCGGACCTCCTCCTTTCTGGACCATCCCGTGTTCAACCGATACCACGCCGAACACGAGATGCTGCGCTATATCAAGACCCTGGAGTCGCGCGATCTCTCGCTCACTCACTCGATGATTCCGCTCGGGTCGTGCACGATGAAACTGAACGCCTCGTCCGAGATGCTGCCGCTAACTCTTCCCGGCTTCTCTGATGTCCACCCCTTCGCTCCTCCGGAACAGGCGAAGGGTTACCTGACCCTGGCCCAGGACCTGTCCCACTGGCTGGCCGAGATCACGGGTTTTCCCGGGGTGTCCCTCCAGCCCAACGCGGGCGCCCAGGGAGAGTACGCGGGCCTCCTCGCCATTCGCGGTTACCACGCCTCAAGGCCGGGGGAGCGCGATGTGTGCCTCATCCCCGTGTCCGCGCATGGGACCAACCCCGCTTCCGCCGTCATGGCCGGCTTCAAGGTGGTCGTGGTCGCGTGCGATGAAAAGGGCAACGTGGATCTTGCCGATCTCGAGAGGAAGGCGGACGAACACAAGGATCGGCTGGCCGCCCTCATGATCACCTACCCGTCCACCCATGGGGTGTTCGAGGAGGAGATCAGGCGGATCTGCGCGCTCGTGCACGATCGCGGCGGACAGGTCTACATGGACGGCGCGAACATGAACGCCCAGGTTGGGCTCACCCGGCCCGCCGACATGGGGGCCGATGTCTGCCACATCAATCTGCACAA
This sequence comes from Vicinamibacteria bacterium, assembly GCA_031412915.1. Classification (GTDB taxonomy): domain Bacteria; phylum Acidobacteriota; class Vicinamibacteria; order Fen-336; family JAGNNV01; genus JAGNNV01. The sequence continues at coordinate 15,314 of JANODX010000091.1, forward strand.
GACCTTCTGCATCCCCCACGGCGGCGGCGGCCCCGGGATGGGACCGATCTGTGTCGCTTCGCACCTTATTCCGTTCCTTCCCGGACACCCTCTCGCCGCCGAGTCGGCCACCGGTCCGGTCTCGGCGGCGCCCCTCGGCAGCGCGTCGATCCTGACCATTTCGTGGGCCTACATCGCCATGATGGGAGCGGCCGGCCTGAAGCTCGCAACCGAGGCGGCGATCCTCAATGCCAACTACATGGCGAAGAAGCTCTCCGCTCACTACCAGATCCTCTACACCGGCAAACACGGCCGCTGCGCTCACGAGTTCATCCTCGACCTGCGCGAGTTCAAGGCCTTCGGAGTGGAAGCCGAGGACGTCGCCAAGCGACTGATGGACTACGGCTTCCACGCGCCCACCATGTCGTTCCCGGTCCCGGGCACCCTGATGATCGAGCCCACCGAGAGCGAATCGCTGGCCGAGCTCGATCGGTTCTGCGAAGCCATGTTCCGGATTCGCGGCGAGATCCGGCTCGTGGCGGAGGGGAAGATCGATGCGAAGGACAATCCGCTCAAGAACGCGCCCCACACCGCGGCCATGGTGACCGCAGACGCGTGGCCGCATCCCTACTCGCGCGAGGTCGCGGCCTTTCCCGCGCCCTGGATCTGTGAGAAGAAGTTCTGGCCGCATGTGGCGCGCATCGACAACGCCTACGGAGACCGCAACCTGGTCTGCGTTTGCCCTCCCGTCGAAGATTACGCGTAGGGGCGGCGGCTTCTCTCGAGTCCACTCGGGACTTCAGGCGCATCCATTGCCGGGGCGACCTACCTCGGGTCTTTGCCCGCCCGGTTGATTCCCCTCGGGCTGCAGTCGCGCGCCGTGATCTGCGCCCTGCAGACCTCGTCGATACGGACGCCGTCGCGTTTTTCGAGGTCTTCCAGAAACTGGAGGGTGTCGAGCGATTTGGCGCGCGGTGAATCGAGAAGTCTCTGCTTCAGGGCCCGCAGCTCGTCCGCCTTTCCGGGAAGCGTGCAGAGCACGCGGGGGTCGAGGGAGAGCAGTACCCCGTAGTCCGTCGACATCGCGGACCGGTACGGCTCGAACATGTCGCGCACGAAGTGGATCTTCCGTTTGAGCGCATACTCCACCGTCATCTTCCCTTCATGCCCCGGCCGCCCGCGGGGACGTCCTTCCCTGGCTATCCAGTTGCGCGCCACGAAACGGTCCACCAGGCCATTCCCGTCGATCAGCGAACTGCCCGGGCCCAGGGCGACACCGTAGTAGCCGATGTTGGGGTACTCCACGATCAGGCTCGGTTCGCCCACGCATTCCTGGAAGCCCCGGAAGAGCCTCCCTTCATTCCACCAAAGGTGACGAGGCCGGCCGGTGAAGGCATCGCCCGCGCGGGCGTAGGCCCTCGCGAAGTTCAAGCGCTCGTTCACAATGAAGCCCCGTTCGTGAGGTGGCGCGGGTTGGACGAAGAGGGCCCACAGGGCGGCCGCACCTAGACCCGTCTGGGCCAGGGATCGTGAACGAAAGGAAAGCCCGCTGAGCGCTCCCGCGGAAAGTGCCGCAACCACGGCCAGGTCGGGAAGAAGAAGACGGAAGCCCATGAAGTCGCCGCCCATCCGGGCGATGGCGAAAAGGTGCAGCGTAATGGCGAGAACTCCGGCGGCGCGCCGCCACCGTTCCCGCCCGTTTCGGCGCCGAAGATCGAACAAAGCGAGGCCCGCGACCAGCAGCAGCCCCGCTCCGGATAGAGGCGCATACCGGGCGAAATCGATGATGTAGGCGAACCCCTGACTCCAGTAACTTCCGCCATTCTTCGCGTAGTAGGTGTTGGGCAGGATGTCGCCGTAGTACCAGAGTCGAAACAAATGCCAGAGAAGGGGAGTCGACGCGAGACTCGTGAAGAAGCGCGTCAATGCCGCGCGGCTCTCCCGAAAGCCCTGCTCGTGGGCCTCGGCCAGGGCCAGAAGGCAGGGCCCGAGGGCCAGCACGGCCACGTCGGGATGACACAGATAGGCAAGACCGAGGGCCAGCCCGACCTGCGCGGGAGCGCCGAGAACGCGCCTCGTCCGGTAGGCGAGGTACACGAGCCACATGGTCATCGGGGTTTCGAGGCCGGAGGTCGCGAAGTCGATGAAGCCGGAACAGCTGACCACCAGGGCCATAGCCAGCGGTCCGCGATCGCGTTCGCTCGCGGCGATGCCGATCAGGAGGGCGCCGGCCCACAACAGGTCCAGGGTCACCGCCGTGCCGGATATGGGCGCTCCCAACCAGGCGAAGAGGCACAGGAGGATGGCCCAAAGCGGGTGGGTGAAGCCTTCCACCCGCTCGATCGTGTTGTAGGTGAGGCCATTTCCGGCCAGGAACTGAACGACGTGGCGGAACGTAATGTACGCGTCGTCGGCCACCCAGACCCTCGAAAAAGCCAGGCCCAGCGCGCATAGACCGAGCACGCTCGAAGCGATGCCCCCTACCGAGAGGACGGAGGCCGCGCGTGCCTGGTCAGGGGCCTTGGTCAACGCGGTGGCCGAGCGCCAGGGCACTGATTCATGAGGGCCACTCGGCCGCCAGGGCCGCGTCGGCCTCCGCCTGGATCGCTTCCACCGCCTCTTTGACCCGGTCCATGTGGGTCCGGAAACTGAGCACGCACAGCCTTATGACGTAACGGCCGTCCAGTCTCGTGCTCGACAGGAAGACCCGGCCCCGGGCATTCACCCGGTGCTGGAGGTCTTGGTTGAGCTGGTCCCATGTCGGCCCCTCCCCTTTCAAGCGGAAGGCGATGACCGAAAGCTGCGGTTCGTCGAGAATCTCAAAACGGGAATCGTTGCGGAGCTGATCGTAGGCCCATCGGGTCAACATCAGTTTCTCTTCGATCGCGTCCTTGAACGCCTTGACGCCGTGCAGGACCAGAGGCAGCCAGATGCGCAGACCCCGGAAATCCCGCGACAGTTCAGGGGACAGATCGGAGAAGTTCGGCGACTCGTTGGCGCGGACATCGTGGAGATAGGCCGCATCCATCGAGTGGGCCCGCTTCAGCGCTTCGAGATCGCGGACGAGAAGGCAACCGGTGCCGTAGGGAAGGAACATGCCCTTGTGAGGGTCGAGGGTGATCGAATCGCACTCCTCGATCTCGGGCATCAGCTGGGGTCCAGCTTCGGCCAGCCGAAAGAAGCCGCCGTAGGCCGCGTCGGCGTGAATCCACATGTCGAAACTCCGCGCGACGGAGACCACGCGGGGAATCTCATCTATGGCTCCGGTGTTCGTGGTTCCCACGTTCGCGATGATCAGGAAGGGTTTGAGGCCCTTCATCCGGTCCGCTTCGACGGCGCGCGCCAGAGCTTTCACATCGATCCGCCGCCTCCCGTCGACGCCGATGCGCCGCACCTGCCAGTCGCGGAAACCGGCGATCCGCGCGGCTTTGGCCACGCAGTAGTGGGTTTCTTCCGAGATGTAGATGGTGCCTTTGGAGAAGTCGTCCGGCAGTTTCGCGTCTCTCGCCGCCACGATGGCGGAGAGAGTCGAGAGCGATCCGCCCGAGGTGAGAATCCCTCCCGCGGTCTTGGGATAGCCCATGATGGCGGCGAGCCAGGCGATCGCGGTCTCCTCGATCTGGGCCAGGGCCGGCGCGGGAGGCCGGACTCCGACGTAGCGATTCGTCGAGGTGGCGATGAAGTCGGCGAGGGCGGCGCTCATGATCCCACCGCCCGGGATGAAGGCCAGATAGCCCGGTCCCGCCGTGTTGAAGCTCTTCCGAATCGCCGGGCGCAGTCGTTCCAGTACGGTTTCGAGCGGCTGCGGGCCCGAAGGCAACGGCTCCACGAAAGTCCGGGCCAATTCCTCGGCGCCCTCGACATCTCCTGAGAGTTGGCTATCGAGAGTGTCGATCTCCTCGCGCACGAAGCGGGTGGTGAGGTCGAGGGCCTTTTGAAGCGCCTTGGACGAGAGTTCTAGAGGATGCATGCCCCCTACTTTAAGAGCGACTCGTGAACTCCTGGGTTTGGGTTCGCGCCGGAGCAGGGCAGGTCGCTAGACTGTGGGGATGCCCAAGACCCGCGTGATGGTCGGGAACGCCCGTTGATCAAAGCGTTTTCCGAGGTGTTCACCCCCGAGGTCCGCGATGAGGCCCAGCGTCTTTTTGCGGCGGGTCGAGTCAAGATCCTCGCCATTGAAGACACGTTCCTGACCACTTCGGTCAAGGATGTCGCCACCGAACGCGTGGTCATCAAGAAACGAGCGGATCGTTTCCAGATCTCGTGCACGTGCCCCGATGGCAAGTCGGGAGCCTGCACCCATGTCCTGGCCTCGATGCTGGCGGCCCGGGGGCGCGGATTCGGCCAGGCCGAGAAGGCTGGTCCCCATCCGGTCGAAGATGCTTCCACCGAAGCCGCCGAGGAGCGGCCGCATCGGACCCACGTGGTCATCGAAGGACTGCACGGGACGCGCAATCTGTCCGGGTCGGATTCGTTCGATGAGATCGATGAAGACGATGCGTTTTCGCGCTTGCCCTCCGTGGATTGGCGCTTCCGCCTGGCCACTCTGAAATCCCAGGCTCTCCTCCCCGCAGCCGCGCGGGAAGGTTCAGCCCCGGCCGACGAGGCCCCCCTGACCGAGATTCTTTACGCCATTGACGCGGCTGCGTCGGCGTCCTCCGACGGCGCCCTTGTCCTCATCGTCGCCCACCGCGAGATGAAGCGCGACCGCGAATGGGGACGCATCAAATTCGCCCGTCCCTGGCGGGGCCTGGCCTCCGACCTTCAAAACCAGGCCGATCGTCGGATTCTGGTCCTGCTCTCGGGCGCGGACCGGGACGCGGATCTCGCGTCCACCTTTCGCCTCCACGACGTGCATCGCGTGGCCGCCCGGTATCGGGTGGCGCCCGAGATCCAGTGGCTGGCCTTGTCGCTCATGGCCGAGACGGGCCGATTGATCCTGCGCCATCCCCCCGAGAAGGAAGAGGCGCCGTCCTTCCTGGGCATGGACGACGGGTCGCCTTATGCCCTGCGTCTCCAGGTCGGAGCCACGGTCGCCTCGTTTGCCCTGACCGGCGAGCTGGTCCGCGGCGAGGAGCGAGTGGTCATGCGTGATATCGACCTCGTCACTCGGGGCGGCATCGTCGTCTTTCGCAACACCGTGGCCCGGCTCGAGCCGCCGGAGCACTTCATCTGGGTGGACGACCTGGTCCGGCGCGGCGCCATCGAAGCGCCTCGGCGTCATCAGGACCGCCTGCTGCGGGAAATCGCCGAACTCCCTAACGGAATCGAGATCGATCTTCCCGAGGATCTCGGCATCGACCGAGTGGTCGGCGTTCCCGCTCCCGGGGTGCGGCTGAAACGACTCCCGAAACAAGGGGACGAGAGCGACGTTCCCCTCGAGCTCCTCTTCGAGTACGGCGGCGAGCTGATCGAATTCGGTTCGGAGCGCAAAGGCGTTCTCGATCACTCCAGCCGGCGGATCATCGTGAGGAACGAGGCCGTGGAACGAGAGCTGCGCACGAAGCTCCTGGACCTCGGGGTTTCGGTCTCCCGAGACGGCAAGGGCTTCTTCGTGGAAGGCCCCGACCTGGCCGTCCTGCTTCCCAAGCTCGGCCAGGAAGGGTTCCGCATCCTGCTGCGTGAGCGGGAACTCAAGCGCGACCTCGGCCTCCGGTTCCGCGTGTCCTCCGGCGTCGACTGGTTCGACCTCAAGGGCGGCCTCGATTTCGGGCACGAAGTGGTGCCCTGGCCGGCGTTGCTCAAGGCGTTGAGACGCGGGGAGACCGTTCTGACTCTGGCCGATGGTTCCCAGGGTCTCGTTCCGGAGCGACTGGTCTCCCGGTACGGTCGCCTGGTCCGGCTCGGTGCGGAGGAAGAAGACGGGATTCGTTTTGCCAAGAGCCAGGTGGCGCTCCTCGAAGCCATCCTGGCCGGCGAGACCGATGTCGAACTCGACGGGGCCTTCAAGACCGCACGCGAGGCCCTAAGGCACTTCGAGCGCATCGAGCCCCGCAACGAACCGGAAACCTTCAGAGGCACGTTGCGTCCCTACCAGAGGGAAGGCCTGGGTTGGATGCATTTCCTTCAGGACTTCGGCTTCGGCGGGTGTCTCGCCGACGACATGGGCCTGGGCAAGACCATCCAGGTTCTCGCCCTCCTCGAAGACCGCCGGCTGAAACGCCTCGCGGGCGAAGCGGTCGCCCCCTCCCTGGTGGTCGTCCCGCGGTCCCTGGTGTTCAACTGGAAGCAGGAAGCGGCTCGGTTCACTCCGGAGTTGAGAGTCAAGGACCACACGAGCGCTTTGCGCTCGCATGGATCCTTCGACGAATGGGATGTCGTTCTCTCGACCTACGGAACGCTGCGTTCCGACGTCATGCGCTGGCAGGCCACCACCTTCGACTACGCCATTCTCGACGAGGCCCAGTCGATCAAGAACGCCACCACGGAATCGGCGCGCGCCGCGCGTTTGATCCGGGCCCGGCATCGTCTGGCCCTCTCCGGCACTCCGGTTGAAAACCGCATGTCCGAGCTGATTTCGATCTTCTCGTTCCTCAACCCGAGTCTGGCCGCGGGCTCGGGTGCGCTCGCCGAACTCGCGAGCGACAAGGCCACCGGTCCCGAGCGCGAAGTCCTGGCCCGCGGCTTGCGGCCCTACGTGCTGCGGCGTCGAAAGGAAGACGTTCTTCCCGACCTTCCTCCCAAGTTCGAAGAGACCCTGTACTGCGAACTCGGGGTGGAGCAGCGCAGGCTCTATGAGGAGATGAAAGAGCACTATCGGTTCCGCATCACCGCCTTGTTGGAGACCCAGGGCTTGTCGAAGAGCCGCATCCAGGTGCTCGAAGCCCTGCTGCGGCTGCGCCAGGTCGCGTGCAGCCCCGGGCTCATCGACCCCGGCCGAAAGGACTTCAAGGACGCGAAGGTGGAGGCCCTTCTCCCGCGCTTGCAGGAGGTGGCTGCGGAAGGCCACAAAGCCCTCGTCTTCTCCCAGTTCACTTCATATCTCTCGCTGCTCCGGCCGAGAGTCGAGGAGCTCGGCCTGAAGCATGCCTACCTGGACGGCAGCACCCGCGATCGGAAGACGGTGGTCGAGCAGTTCGAATCGGATCCCCACACCTCCCTCTTCCTCATCAGTCTGAAAGCCGGAGGCCTGGGCTTGAACCTCACCGCCGCCGACTATGTCTTCATCCTCGACCCCTGGTGGAATCCCGCGGTGGAGATGCAGGCGATCGCCCGCGCCCATCGCATCGGCCAGACCAAGCCGGTCTTCGCCTATCGCCTGGTGGCGAAGGACACGGTCGAGGAGAAGGTCCTGGAATTGCAGGAGAAGAAGCGCGAACTGGTGGAAACCCTCCTGGGCGAGGACAAGGGTTCGATCGCGTCGCTCAAGCGCGAGGACATCGAGCTGCTCTTGAGTTAGTCGAGGCCGAGGTCCGGGCGGGGAACGACCCGCTCGCGATCACGTCTGGGGGCCAGGGATCAGGTTCGTTCAGGTCTGGGTTCATGTTGGACGCCGACGGGCCGGCTCGTTGACGCAGGCCGCGCGACCATCCGTCCATTCACGTTGCCGCCGAGACTTCGGTTCGTCTACGGTGATCGGCACCGTCTCCACGTTGCCGTGAACGATCCGGCGAAAAGCGTCAACGTAAACCTGAACCCGAACGCGAGCTCGACGCCATCGCCGGCTCCCGCGTCCCTGTCGCGGCGGATGCGCCAGAGCGTCATGCAGGCTCCAACGCCCCTGTCACGGCGGATGCAGCCTCCGCGCCGGCGGGGCTGAGGACTTCGGACTTTCCAAAAGTGCGGCCCTGTTCTGTGAGGGCCGCACTTCGCGTCCCGGAAAGGTTCCCATCATGACTCCCACCGCCGCTCCCGTTGCATCCGTCGCGCCAGGGGCTTCGTTGCATCGTTTTGACGCGTACCGCCTTGCCCTGGCATTTCGAGGCCAGGTCCTTCGCCGGTTGCCCTTGAAGCGCGCCGAGTTGTCCGATCAACTCGACCGTGCAAGCCTCAGCATCGCGCTCAACATCGCGGAAGGCGCGGGCCGCAGCGGCCGCAAGGATCAAGCGCGCCATTACGCCATCGCGCGCGGTAGCGCGTTCGAATGCCTGGCCGTGCTCGATCTCCTCGATCTCGAGGCTGCGCCCCCCAGCGGCCGCGAAGCCCGTGCCATCCTGCTCCGTCTGATGGCCGTTCTGACCGCCTTGATCCGCCGCTGACGGATCCCTCGGAGCCCTCGGCGTCTCCGAGGCGGTAGGCGGCCACAACCTGCGTCCCTCGTTCGCCACTCATGCCCTCGAACGAGGTCGCGACTTCCGAAACTCCCATCGCGACAATCGACACCCACGGCCTCAACCGCGGCGGCCGGGATGTCCAGAGCCCCAGGGAGCACTTGCCCACGGTGCCGTTGCCGAAATCCGAGACGAAGACCGGGAGGCCGGTTTGACGTGCGCCACGGAAGAGCGTGTAATTCATTCATGGCAGGAACCTTGCGCAGCCGGAGCGGCGAAAAGAGGGCCAAGCCCCAGCGGGGATTATCCATTTATACGACGCCGTATATTTCCGCTTCGCTAGATACTAAGTGTTGAACTAAACCGCTTCGCGGTGGAGTGGGGATCAACGGGGCGCTGATCAGGAACTGACCCCGAGGACTACCGTTTCTTGTGAGTCGTTTTCTTTCACAAGGAGACAGTCATGGGAAAGTTTCGAGATGCGATGAGT
>JANODX010000092.1:0-22495 GCA_031412915.1 Vicinamibacteria bacterium
AATCTCCGACTACATCGACGGGCACAACGACAGCCCTCGACCATTTGTCTGGAAGGCGAAGGCCGAAACGATCATCGAGAAAGTACGTCGCGCACGCCTCGCCCTGGATAAGACTCCAACAGCGTGAAACACATGACTAGGAGTCTGCGCGGCAGAAGGATCCTCGAGTCTGAGGGAGAGGTACCCTTCGTCGTCGCGCGGTCGCCGACACGGCGGGCATCTTCGTGGTGACCCGCGGGCCAAGGGAGCGACCCGGGCTCGCCCCGCCGGGGACGCCTCGTGCGTCGGCACTGGGAGGCCAGGACTCCGGAATCGTGTGCCTCCTTACGAGGCTCGGCGAGCGCGAACGATGGCCGACGGACAGTAGCGACTCGCGCTCGAGCGCGCCAGCCTGCCCTTGGGGCACGCCCCGACGGGAGCGACCCGGGTCGCCCCCAAGGCCCGCTCCTTCCTTGCCCCATGAGGGGACGGAGTTTTGCTGAAAAGCCTGGTATTAAAGGAGCGTCGTCGATAGGCTTGTCATGCCACCGAGCTACCAGCCCTACGAGCCGCGCCAGCAGCAGTTGCTACCGCAAGCCTTGCAGGACTGGCTTCCCGATGGCCATCTGGCCTACTACATCAGTGACACCGTGGATGGCTTTGATTTGAGCGCTTTCCACGCGCGGTATTCCGAAGGTGGCCCACGGAATCAGCCGTTTCATCCCGCGATGATGGTGAAGATCCTGGTCTACGGCTATGCGACGGGAGTGTTCAGCTCGCGCAAGATCGCAAGGAAGCTGCAAGAGGATGTGGCGTTCCGCGTTTTGGGAGCGGGCAATTTCCCAGCGCACCGCACGGTGTGTGACTTTCGGGCTCTTCATCTGAAAGAACTGGCGGCCTTGTTTGTCCAGGTGGTGCGCCTGCCCTGCTGGAGAAAGCGAGGGCGACTGACGAGGCGGAGCAGAACGAGCCGGAACTCGACATTCCCGCGGAACTGACGCGACGGAAGGATCGGCTCGAAGTGATCGCCGCGGCAAAGGCTCGCCTGGAACAGCGACAGCGTGAGATGGATGCGGCCCGGGGGCGCAGTGAGGGAGACGAACGAATTCCCCGCCATCCCAATGGCGATCCCAAAGGCGGAGGACCTTACAAGCGCGACTTCGGCGTGCCCGAGGAGACCGCGCAGGAGAATTTCACCGATAGCGACAGCCGGATCATGAAGCGGTCAGGTGGCGGCTTCGATCAGAGCTACAACGCCCATGCAGCGGTCGACGAAACCGCGCTGATTGTGGTGGCCGCGGAACTCACCAACAATGCGTCTGACAGCGATCGCTTGCCGGTGCTTCTGGAAGCGGTCAAGGAGAACTTGAATGCCCTGCCCGACCAGGCACTGGCGGACGCCGGCTTTCGAGGCGAGGCGGTACTCGAACAACTGAAGGGCCTTCCAGTCGAACTGATCATCGCTCTCGGGCGCGAAGGGAAGCAGGACGCCACCATCGATGCGGTGAAATATCCGCGTACCGCCGACATGGCGGCCAAGCTCCGAAGCGATGTAGGCAAGAAGGCCTACCGCAAGCGCAAGTGGATCTCTGAAGCGCCCCACGGCTGGATTAAGAATGTCCTGGGATTCAGACAGTTCAGTTTCCGCGGTCTGACCAAAGTCACCTCCGAGCTAGGACGCGCGAAGTGAGAGACAACCTGCGTTCCAGCGCCCTCAGGTGCGCCACCCGTAGCGCCGCGGCCGCAGGCAGCGACGTGTCCCTAAGCAGCTTCAACGAGGTGAAAGGTCAATACCTCACCGGAATCGGTGCATACGAATCGCTGGTCAAGGACGCCCGTAAGGCCGGGGCCTTGCCGGCGTGGGTGCGCCTCGGCTGGGACCCCGAGGAACTCCCGGGCTGGAAATCCCCCAGAAATCTCTGCCGCGAACGGTAGGCACAGTCGGAGTGCGGGTCTTCCCCCATGGTCCTTGATCCGGTCTTCTCACAGGTGCGCCCTTAGACGTCCGTGAACCCGATCGCTCTCATCTGGGCCGCCAATGTGGGCCCGTCCGGTGGACTTCACTAGGGTCAGCATGAAGGCGTCTCGCCCACATGAGCGAGGTAGCGGGCTATGTTCGCGGGCTCCTTGATCACCGCGAGCAGCGTCATGCGCCCTTGGCAGTTGGGACAGTTGGCAGAAGAACTGCGGGGACGGGATTATGCAAGAGATTTCAGCCCCAGGACGACCAGGTGTTTTCCCAGATCCCGCCACGCCGCCTGAGTGATTGTCGGGTCGTCGACTACTAAGTCGACTCAAACAAGAAGCAGCGTTCCGCAGCGGTCTCGGACCGCCTCCGCGCCCTGGCCTCCTTCGCCAACTGCCTAAAGACTGGCTTGGATCGCGGACCGCGTTGCGGGCTTCTTGATGACCGCGAGCAGCGTCATGCGCCCGTGACAGATTGGGACAGTTGAGGAGCGCGGAGCCTGGGCTTGGGCCAGCGCGAAGCCTCCCCTCGGGGGACGTCCACCGCGAATGTGAAGGGACCTGCCTCAATCTTGTAGCCCGAGGACGTTCCCGGCGCTTTCACCGCTCGCGGAGGACGCCTTTCCTTTGGTCACGGCGGAAGGCGCATCTTCTCGAGGAGGGCCGTATAGCGAGGATCGCTCTTGAGCCTCTTGATGTGCGGGCCGCCGACCTTTATCTGCGAGAGCCCGCTATCACGCCGGACATAGGCCCGCTCCAGCCACTCGAACGCTCGATCCACCTCACCTCGGTAGGCGTAGACCTCGGCAATCTGAAAGGCGGCTACGTCCTGGTAGTTCGCGACGAGCTCCCTGAGTGTTGCGTCGGCCTCCTCCTGACGCCCCAGGGCGTGATAGAGCAGCGCAAAGCCGTAGCGCCGCCAAAGATCCCGCTTCTCCTGCTTCATCTCAACGAGCGCTGCATCCGGTCGGGACTGCGCCAGGTAGACCAGAGCCAGATCCTCGTGAGCGCCCGGGTACTCCGGATTCAGTTCCAGGACCTTCTGGAACGACACGGCCGCCTCGTCGAGGCGGCCGAGGAAGTAGGCGTAGCGCGCGAGGCGGTAGTGGACCCTGACGTTGAGGGGGTCGGCCATCGCGGCGCGACGAGTCAGGTCGTGGGCTTCGTCGAGGCGGCCCAGGGTGCCCGCGATCCTCGCCGCCTCGAGGATCAGGCTCGGATTGCCGGGGTCGAGCTGCAGCGCTCGCTGGGACGAGGCGTCCGCCCCGATCCAATCCCACTCGTATACCCTTCGAAGGACCGCCAGTGCCGCGTGAGCCTCGGCCAGGTTCGGATCGAGCTCCAGAGCGCGCTCCACGGCCTTTCGCGCCTTCTTGTATCCGTCGTCTACCGGCGAATAGCCCTCGGACGCCCGGTTGCCGTAGGCACGCGATAGTCCGGTCCAGGCTGGTGCGTAGCCAGGATCGAGCTCCACCGCTTCCCCGAAGTACCGGAGCGCGTTCTCCAGGCTCTCTTTGGTGTTGAGCTCGAGGAAGTACTTCCCCTGCAGGTAGGCGTTGTAAGCGGGGGCCGTCGTCACACGCGGAGCGCTCGCCCCTGGCGTGGCCCCGAGGAGCGTCACCTTCAGCGCTTCCGCCACCGACCGGGCGATGTCGTCCTGGACCGCGAAGATGTCGTCCAACTCCCGGTCGTAGGTTTCCGACCATATGTGAAAGCCATCGCTGGCATTCACCAGCTGCGCAGTGATCCTGACCCGGCCTCCTGACATGCGGATGCTGCCTTCGAGAAGGGTAGCGACGCCCAGCTTCTTGCCGATCACCCGCAGATCTTCTTGCTTGTTCTTGAACTGGAAGGCGGACGTTCTCCCCGCCACCCGCAATCGTGGACTCTTGGCCAGCACGTTGAGGAGCTCATCCGTCAGGCCGTCGGCGAAGTATTCCTGGTCGTGCCCGGGACTCAAGTCCACCATGGGCAAGACCGCGATCGAAGGAGCGGTGGAGCCCGAAGTCGGGACTCTCGGGCCACGGCCGATCCACAGTCCCGCGCCCACCGCCAGCGCCAATAGGGCCGCGCCAACGCCGGCCAAGAGCCCGTGCCGCCAACGGCCCGGGGTCGACGCCAATGGCGCGGCCCCGCTCGCGGGCGAGACGTGGCCAGCGGTCGTTTCCTGCCGTAGCCGCCGCAGGTCCGCCCCCATGTCGGAAGCCCTCTGGTAGCGAAAGGTCTTGTCCTTCGCCAGGGCCTTGGCGATGATTCGTTCCAGCTCCGCGGGCACATGGAGGTCGCTCGGAATCAACGCGGGCGGCTCCCGGCAGAAGATCGCTTCCAGGATCTCCCCGCTCGTTGCCCCGGGAAACGCCAGCGACCCCGTGACCATCTCGTACAGGACCGCCCCAAACGAGAAGAGATCGGTCCGCGAGTCGAGCTCTTGGCCCCGGGCCTGCTCCGGTGACATGTATGGCATCGTCCCCATCATCACCCCGGCGCGCGTGAGCTGTTCTGGATGGTCGGCGGTGGGTGTGTTGCTATCCGCCACTATCCCTCTCGCCAGCATCTGCTTCGCCAACCCGAAATCGAGCAACTTCGCCTGACCGCGTTCGGTCACGAAGATGTTGGCCGGCTTGACGTCCCGGTGCACGATGCCCTCGGCATGCGCGGCTTCCAACGCGTCTATGATCTGCGTTCCCAGATCCAGAATGCGCTCCATCGCAATCGGCTTGCCACCGATCCGGTGCTTCAGCGTCGTCCCCTTCATCAACTCCATCGCGATGAACGGACGACCTTCGTGTTCGGCGATCTCGTAGATCGCGCATATGTTGGGGTGATTGAGAGCCGAGGCGGCTCGAGCTTCGCGCCGGAACCGCGAAACCGCCTCCGCGCTTCCGAGAAGCTCATCGGGCAGGAACTTGAGCGCCACCTGGCGCTCCAAGCTGAGGTCGAAGGCCTCGTACACCACACCCATCCCGCCACTACCGAGCTCGTTCTCGATCCGGTAGTGAGAGACGGTCTCGCCGATCATCGTCGTGATGTGACTCGGACCCAAGAGGCTCCGGGCGAGGGAATCAGGGAATGGCTCAGTCCACCCCCTTCTGGGGGAGATTCGTGGGAAAAGTACGGAGCGCCTGAATGCCGTCGGCGAAGTCGAGATGGTCTGGCCGCGCTGGCGAGGCTCATTTCGCGGCCTCCGTCAGACGCCTCACCTCCTCGAACCAGTCCTGGACCACGACCAGCTCGGACGCGCGCAGCGGGTAGACGTTGGAGAGCGGCATTCGACTCCTGACTTTCTAGCCGCTCACTATACAGCTGGCCCTGCCCCTTGCTCCTGACGTTCAGCGGCTGATCCTGGTCACGCCGGGGATGGCGTCCTAGGCCTCGTCGAAGGTCAGGATGCGGTCCACGTGCTGGCGCTCCATGACGGCCAGATGCAGGGTGTCGCGAGCCGCTCTACCTGCCGGCCAGCGCCTTCATGAACTGATCGTAGAACTCGACCCCCGCGTAGAAATCGAGGGCGCGGATCCGCTCGTCCTTCCCGTGGGCGCGTCCGTCTCCCTGATCGAGAAAGGCACCGGAGACGCCATAAGACGGAATCCCCGCGGCTCGCAGGAATCGGGCATCCGTCATCCCCGTCTCCATGCCGGGCAACACGACCACGCCCGGCCACAGGCGATCCCTCACCCGCTCGATCGCGGCAAAGAGATCCGGCCGCAGGGGCGATGCCGGAGGGTCGGACGGCTCATTGAACTGCCAGGTGATTTCCACTCCCGGGTCGGCAATCGCCTGGCGAAGGCTCTGCAGCATATCGGCGGAGGTATGCCCGGGCACGATCCGGCAGTTGATCACGGCCTTGGCGCGCTGAGGGAGCGCGCTCGGGCCGTGGCCCGCGTCCAGCATCGTGGCCACGCATGTGGTCCGCAGCAGCGCGTTGTAATAGGGATCTTCCGACAGGCGTTCGATCGCCGCCGGATCCGCCGGATCGCGGGACACCGCTTTCATGTCGGCGGCGAGCTGGCCTGACTCGAGCGCGCTCAGCGCCGCGAACTGGCCGCGGGTGACGTCATTCAGCTGGACCGGAAACCGAAGCTTCTCGATCTGATGGAGCGCCGCCGCCAGTTCGTAGATCGCGTTGTCCTTTCTAGGCACCGAACCATGACCCCCGCGGTTGTGCGTCTCGAGCTGAAGGATGGTCTCTTTCTTCTCGCCGGCGGCAACCGCGATGCTGAAGGGCTTGCCGCCCCGGGTCTGGAAATCGCCGCCGTCCGAGTTCAGAGAGTATTCCGCATCGACCAGGTCGCGATGGTTCTTCATCAACCAGGCGACGCCATTCTCGTCGTTGTACAGCTCTTCATCTGCCGTGAGCGCCAGCACCAGATCCCGGCTCGGGGTCCAGCCTTCCTGCTTCCACCGGATAAAGTTCGTGACGGCGATCGCGGCGGCCCCCTTCATGTCCTGGGTTCCGCGTCCGTAGAAGTACCCGTCGCGCTCGGTGAACGTGAACGGATCGAGGTCGGGCGACCAGTCCTCTTTCCGTGCCTCCACGACGTCCAGATGTCCGATGATCAGGAGGGGTTTGGCCTTGCCGCTGCCGCGCAGACGCACCACCACGTTCTTCTTGCGCGCCGCAGGCCCGATGACCTGAATGTCGGATTCAGAAAAACCCGCTGCGCGCAGCCGCCGCGCCACGGCCTCCGCCGCCGGCGTCGAACCCACGCCAGATTCCGTCGTCTTGATCTCGATCAGTTCCTGAAAGATCTCACGCGCGAGTGGCCGGTAGTCGCGACCAGCCGCGGTCGGCGTTTGCGCCCCCAGTGAGCTGACGCAGCCCACGAGAAGGAACGTCGCGAACAGAGCTGGACCGACGCATGGATTCCGGTGCGAATCATGGGTCATAGGCGAAGAAGCATAGCAAGAGCTCCGCCGCCGGCCGGCCCCGGGGTGATCGCGAAGGTCGAAGCCTACTCGCCCTTCGCGTCTCCGCTCACACCGCACGGATTGTAGATCCTTCCCTCGTAGATTCTTCGTTTTTCGCGAAGATGTTGTGCTGACCTCAGGCGGCAGCGGCGAAGAGTGCGCAATAGTCTTTTTTCCGATAACTGACAATAGGAATTAACTATTGGTGGCGTCCCGAAACTGTTTCGTATCATCCTAACTCACCCAAATAGTCCATGAATTGAAGGAGTCGTCTATGCAAACACCCAAGCTCGCCACCGCAATCGTCCTGACCCTGCTGTCTACGTCAGCGGCACTGGCCCAACGTTCCCCGGCTCTTGGCCAGAACGTCCTTAACTCCAATGTTACCGAAGCCGAGATTCAAGCGGCGGAAGAAGCCTGGGGAAAGGCGCTCATCGACATCAGCAGGGACTTTGATGCCGGCGGCATCGAAAAGGCCACACAAACCGCCAACGCGGTGTTAGATGCGGCCTACGGCTATAACATGGGAACCGTCCTCTTCAAGCCGACCTTGACTCACGGCGACCAGACTTTTCGGACCACAAAGGAAGGCGCGCTTGCCTACTTTGTCGGAGGCAACAAGAAGTTTCCCAACGATTCCGGTTCGCCCTCAAAGGGTGGGAGAAGTACGAATACAAGAATGCCGGAGTCATCATTGATGGAGACATGGCCATGACCATGGGGAATGTGTTCTTGTATGACAAGAAGGGCCAGGTCACGAAGGTTGACAAGACCTGGGGGTTCAAGAAGGACGCTCAGGGCAAGCTCAGAATCGTTCTACACCACTCTTCCCTCCCCTTCACTCCCGACGCCAGGAAGTAAGCGCGGGTCCCTTTCACGCGATCTCGAGCGCCCGGGCCACCGCCTCGATCGTCCGTGTCACCGCCGCGTCGTCGGTCTGCCAGTTGACCACGCAGACCCGCATGGCCCTGTTTCCGCCCCAGGTCACTCCGCCGAACATCGCCTCTCCGCTCCGGTTGATTGCCTCGATGATTCGCTCGGTCCGGATGTCGTGATCGGCATTCGTGGCCCCGGGCCTGGAATCGAGGAAACGCACCAACCCCTGATTGAGCCTGGGGGGTGACACGATCTCCGTCCCCGGCAGCGCGCCTATGCCAAGCACCAACGCCTCGCACTGGGCGCTGTTTCGCTCGATCAGCCGGGCCACACCGTCGCGGCCGAGTTCGCGGAGCGCCGCATAGACGCCGAACCCCCGCGCCCGCCGCGACCACTCCGGCGTCCAGTCGATCTGATCCCGCGCCTCCTGCTCACCCACGAAATAGGAATCGCGGATCGTCATCGCGCGGCGGTGTGCGTCGGTGTGCCGAATGGCGACAAAGCCGCAGTCCTGGGGCACATTCAGCCACTTGTGACAGTCCGTGGCCCAGCTGTCCGCGAGATCCATGCCATCGGTGAGCGCCCCGAACCGCTTACTGGTCCGAGCAAAGAGCCCGAACGCGCCGTCGACATGGACCCACGCACCGTACTGGTGGGCCAGAGGGATCAACGCGGGGTAAGGATCGAACGCCGCGGTGTTGAGGTCGCCGCCGTTCAGGCCCACGATGGCCGGCCCGCTCCCCGCCTTGAGGGCGGCCTCGAGTGTTGCCGGTGTGATCAGACCGTCAAGGTTCACCGGCAGGACCACCAGCTGGTGCGACCCGATCCCCAGATAGCGAAGCGCCCGATCAAGCGACACGTGGCGGATGGCGCTCACCAGCACCCGAATCGGCGGAGTCCCCGCGAGCCCCTGCGTCCCGACGTCCCAACCCGCGGCGCGGAGCACCTGATCGCGAGCGGCCGCGAGCGCGGTGAAGTGCGCCATCTGACAGCCGGTGGTGAAGGCGAACGACGCCGAAGCCGGGAGCCGCAGCAGGTCGAGCAGCCACTTGCCCGCCACCTCCTCCGCGACGGACGACACCGGCGACGTGGCATAGATCACCGCGTTCTGGTCCCAGGCACTCACGAGCCAATCGGCCGCGATGGCCGAGGGGAGCGCCCCGCCGATCACCCACGCGAAGAACCGGGCGCTTCCAGATCCGAGCTGCCCGCCTTCGGCAGCCCGGGCCAGCTCATCGATCACCTGATCGGCGGGCAGGCCTTCATGCCGGAGCGCGACGTCGAAACGGGCCTTGAGGTCGTCGCGGGTCGCGGGCGCGGCCACGGAGCGGGTGTCGACCTGGTCGAGGTATCGGCGCGCATGGTAGGCGGCGCGGTCGAGAGCACTGTGTTTCATGACGGACAACCTAACCGGGCGGCCCGCCCGCTGGCAATCCGATTCTTGCGCTTGAATCGGCAATCGCATTGTGCGCGCTGCTTCTTGTGTTGGCGTATCGTTCAACCTGGTGTTTCACAAAACAAAGGGGAGTTCGATGCGGCTTTTCGGCGTCATTCTCGGTGGTGTTCTTCTGGCGCCGTCGCTGGCGTTCGCGCAGCAATGGGCGCACTTCACGCCACCGGCGATGAAGGACGAGCGGCCGGTCGAAGCCCAGAATGGCATGGCGGTCAGCGCCCAGCATTATGCCAGCGAGGTAGGTGCCGAAATACTGAAGCAAGGCGGCAACGCCGTCGATGCGGCGGTGGCGATCGGCTATGCACTGGCGGTTACCTATCCCTCCGCGGGCAATATCGGCGGTGGCGGGTTTGCCACCATCCATTTTGCCAACGGCAAGGACACTTTCATCAACTTCCGCGAAAAAGCGCCGCTGGCCGCCAGCGCCAACATGTATCTGGACGCCAAGGGCGATGTGATCCCGATGGCGAGCCTTTATGGCTACCAGGCGGTCGCCGTGCCCGGCACCGTGATGGGCCTGCAAAAAATGCTGGACGAATACGGCACCATGAAGCGCGAACAGGTGATGGCGCCCGCCATCAAGCTGGCCGAGCAGGGCTTCACCCTGATGCCGGGCGACCTGCCCTTCTTCCAGGCCAATGAGGATTATTTCAGGAAAGAGCCCAACGTCGCCGCCATCTTCCTCAGGAACGGCAGGCCTTACGCTGCCGGTGACAAGCTGGTGCAGAAGGACCTTGCCGCCACCTTGAAGCAGATTTCGGCCAGGGGCCCGGACGTCTTCTACAAGGGCGATATCGCCGAACGGGTGGTGGCCGCCTCGAAGGCGCGGGGCGGTCTTCTCACCATGAAGGACTTCGCAACCTTCACGGCCGAGGAAACTCCGGCGATCGCGTGCGACTATCGTGGCTATCGCATCATTTCGGCGCCGCCGCCGTCATCGGGGGGCGCAATCATCTGCGAGATCGCCAACATCCTGTCCGCCTATCCGATGGACAAGATGCCCCACCATTCCGCCAAGAGCATTCACTTCATGGTCGAAGCCATGCGCCATGCCTATGTCGACCGCAATTATGGTCTGGGCGATCCGGCCTTCGTGAAGAATCCGCTCGACAAGATCCTTTCCGCCGAACACGCCGCCGCCATCCGGGCCAAAATCCACCCTGTCAAGGCGACGCCGTCAGCCGAGGTGAAGCCGGGTACGCCGCCGCATGAAGATGCGCAAACCACGCATTTTTCCGTGGTCGACAAGGACGGCAACGCGGTGGCGATCACCTATACCATCAACGGCATCGCCTCCGGCTTCGGCGCGCAGGTGATCGCGGGCGATACCGGTTTCTTCCTCAACAATGAAATGGACGATTTCACCTCGAAAGTGGGAGCGCCCAACCTCTTCGGGCTGATCCAGGGCGCGGCCAATTCGATCCAGCCCGGCAAGCGCCCGCTGTCATCGATGAGCCCGACCGTCGTGACCAAGGACGGGAAATTGTTCATGGTGACGGGAAGCCCCGGCGGTTCCTTCATCATCACCACCGTCCTGGAATCGATCCTGAATGTGGTGGACCACAAGATGAATGTGAAAGCCGCCGTGGACTCGCCCCGCCTCCATCATCAATGGCTGCCCGACGTCATCACGGCCGAGCCGGGCGCGATAAGCCCCGATGTGCGCCAGGAACTGGAAGCGGCCGGTTACAGGATTACGGAGGAGGACAACGTCCTGTTCGGATTCGCCGAGGCCATCATGGTCGGTTCCAGGAACGGAAAGCGGATTGTCTATGGCGCAAATGATCGGCGCGCCACGTCGGGTTCGGCGGTCGGGTACTAGACCCGTCGGATTGTAGGTGAAATAAGCGGGGTTGGCGCGTCATGTCCAGCCCGGCCCGGTTCGCCGGATGTCCTTGGCGCTTGGAGCCCAATCACGCCCCTGGCAGGCCCGCTCGTTTCGCTATGGAGAGTGCTCTCGTCACGCTGATCCAGCCCACCACTCAGGCTGCGCCGCCCCGCGGGCGGCCCCGCGCTGTTCGGCGCGAAACACCTCGCCTATCCCACCTGCGCCGAGCGCGAAGCCTGCCCTCGGGGCATGGCGCCTCGGCGTTCTCGGTGCGTGACCGTACTTACGAACTGGGGTACTTAGGAGTGAACTATGTTCCGATCCAATGGGAGACGGGCCGGTCGAGGAACTCCCCGATCGGGATGCCATCGCCCCCGACCAACAGGCTCCGCGTTGGCTTGAAGGCCTCGCCGAATGCCGAAAGCCCTGGGTGGGCCAGCGGCGCGCGACCGCTCTTGACCTCGATGGCTGTGATTCGCCGTCCGGCTTTCACAACAAAGTCGACCTCGCGATTTCGCTCGCGCCAGTAATAAACCGCACAGGCGCCGGTCGCGGCCGCGCTCGACAGATGCGCTCCCACCGCGGACTCGACCAGCCGGCCCCAGAACTCCCGGTCGGCCCGAGCCTCTTTGAGAGTCAGGCCCGACTGCGCGGTCATCAGGGCCATGTTCAGGACCTGAAGTTTGGGGCTGGACCCGCGGCTTCTGGCCGCGTCGCCCGCGTACTTCTGCAGACCGCACACCATGCCTGCTCCGGCCAGAAGCTCCAGGTAGTGGGCGAGGGTCGTCGCGTTGCCGGCGTCCTGGAGTTGCCCCAGCATCTTTGTGTAGGAAAGGATCTGACCTGAATACCGGCAGGCCAGTTCGAACAGCCTCCGCAGCAGAGCGGGCTTGTCCACGCGCGAGAGGAGGAGAACATCGCGGGAGATCGATGTTTCGATCAGGCTGTCGACCACGTAACGCGCCCAGCGTGGAGGAGTGGCGATAAGGGGCGCCGCACCCGGGTAGCCTCCGTAGAAGAGGTACTGGTCGAGCGACCAGGCGAAGGCCTGACGCATTTCGGTGAAGGACCAGTGGGGGAGATGGAGTAACTCGAAGCGTCCGGCCAGGCTCTCGGTAAGGCCCTGGGCGACGAGGAGCGGGGCCGAGCCGAGCAGCACCACTTTCAGCGGGTGTCGTGACCTGGAGTCCTCGTCCCACAGGCGCTTCACCGCTTCGGACCAGTTCGGGATCTTCTGAATCTCATCCAGGACGAGAAGGGCGCCCCTCTTGCCGGTGGCCTCCTGACGGGCGGCCTGCCACTGCTGGTTGACCCAGTCCGCTCCCCGCAGTGTGGGTTCGTCTGCGCTTCCGAAGCGTGACGGTCGCCCCGAAGCCTCGATGGCCTGTTGCACCAGAGTGGTCTTGCCCACCTGCCGAGCCCCCGAAACCACCTGGATGAAGCGGCGGGGCTCGGCCAGCCGCCGGGCGAGTTCGGCCGTCTGGAGGCGGCGGAAAGGCGTCGCTGGTTTGCTCATTACGTTGAGTATTTTTACTCAATACGGTGAGCCGCGCAAGGGCGCCGCCCCTTAACGCGCGGCAGTTGGATCAGGTCAGCGGAACGCGCACGGAACACCTCGCCCATTCCGCCAGGCGCCGAGCGCGAAGCCTGCCCTCGGGGCATAGCCCCGATGATTTCATACGGTCCGAGCCGCGTGCCGGTTGTGAGGCTCACTTCTTCACCGCCCCATTCCAGTTCATCACCAGCGTGATCGGCACGGGGGCGCTCTCCAGTAACGTGTTGATCAGGAAGCGCCCATCGGGGGCGACGTCGTACTGGCGCCCAGTCTGTGCGTCCTCACCGCCGCCCACGATGCGCGTGGGAAAGAGCACGACCGGCGTGCCGGGTTCGAGGGTCGCGCCAACGATGGTGATGGGCGCCGCCATCATCGCGCCTGCCGGGTTCAGGTAGTACAGCTCCTTGCCGTCTGGCCGCCAGGCGGCAGAGATGCCGCCTGTCGTGGACACCTGAAGCTGGCCGCTCGAAGCAACTGAAGGCGTACCCGAAGCACCGGGCGGGACAAACGGCCGCAGGTAGATTTCCATCCGTCCGGATTCGTCCGACTGGTAGGCCACCCACCGTCCGTCCGGCGAGAACTCGCCGTAGGCCTCGCGGAACGGAGTTTTCAGAAACACCCACGGTGTGTGATCGCCCACCATCGGCGCCACCCAGAGGTCGGCGCCCGTCTTCGGGTCGATGCTCATGAAGAGCAGAAAGCGCCCGTCCCGCGACCAGCTGGTGGGAGACTTGGACTGGTCGGAGGCGACGAAGCGCTCCTCCACTCCCGCACCGTTCGTGGGCTTCAGGTAGAAGTCCGATTCATTCCTGCGGTCCGAGCGGAAGACGATCCGCGTTCCGTCCGGCGAGAAGAGCCCCCTCTCGTCGCGAGCCGGATCAAAGGTCAACCGACTCATGCGGGGGCCGTCCAGTAGCCAGAGGTCCCGGTTGCCTTGCACCCCACGCTCCACCATCACGCGCCGGCCGTCCGGCGACACTCTGGGATGGGCCAGATTGCTACCACCCGGGTCGCCGACCGTGCCCCGCGCCGTGCCCGACCTATCGACCCAGGTCAGTTGCCGCTGTGTGCCCGCGTCTGTTCGGTAGGCCAAAAGCCCCGCAGCCGCCGCCAACGCACCAAACGAGGGGACCCCGTCGGCCAGCCTGTCGGCCAGCCTCAGGGGTTCCCCAGCGAGCGCCTTCTGGTCCAGGTCGAGCCGCTGGGCCACGAGCGTGCCCGCCTGCACCCACAGGAGCCAGCCGTCTCCACGAAACGCGTCGCCGGCCCCCGGCAGATACACTCCCTGGCTGAGGCCAGGCGTCAGCCGGGTCGGGGCGCTCCCGTCGAGCGCGCCGAGGTAGATCCCGTTTGTGTCAGAGGCGCCGAACACGGTGAACAGGACCCTTTGACCGTCAGGCAGAAAGGACGGTGAGACGTGACCGGTCTGATGAAGGCCGAGGGTTGTCGCCGCGGTCGAAGCACCCCCGGCGGCGGACACGCGCATCAAGAGGCTTGTAAAGTTTGGCGCAAACAGGATGACGCCATCCGCGTTCCACGTCCCGCCGACACCGTTGGGGGCGGGCGCCAACGTCTGGGGCGCGCCACCGGCGAGGTCGAGCCGCTTCAATGCGCCCGCGGCGAAGAAGCCGATGGATCGGCCGTCGGGCGACCAGAACGGGAAGCGCGCTCCTTCGGTCCCGGCCAAGGGCTGCGCCGTCGTCGTCGCCAGCGACCGCAGCCACAGACGCTTCGGGTCGCCCGAGGCGACGAACACGATCTGCCGGCCGTCCGGCGAGAGCGCAAACGACTCGGTGGCGGCGGGAGTGACGATCTCGAGGCGGGTCTCGGGCGGCGGCGTTTCGCGAAGATGCCGCAGCGCGGGAACGGCGAGTCCCGTGGCCACCAGTGCGGCGCCCGCGAGCATCCATGGAAATGCGCGCTGCCACGCCGCGGGGCGCGGAGCCTGGTCTTGGGCGCCTTTCGCCATGGCCGCGGTGGACGGGCCCGCGTCGTCCGGCGCACCGGCGATGATTTTGTCCAGCACGAGGCGCGCGTCACCGATGTCGCGCAGACGCTGCCTTGAATCGCGAACGAGGCAGTCGCGCACGAGTGCCTTGAGCCGCGAGGGCATGGCTTCCGGGAGTGACGCGATGCCGACATCACGCGTGAGCACCGCGGCGAGCGTCTCGGAGACATCCTCGGCGGCGAACAGGCGATTTCCCGTGAGCATCTCGTGGAGCACCACGCCGAAGGCCCAGATGTCGGTGCGCTTATCGACCGCCTTGCCCTTGGCCTGCTCGGGCGACATGTACGCTGCGGTGCCGATGATGATCCCGGCGTCAGTCATGTGGCGCGACATCGTGGGGGACGCTTCGACCAGCTCAGCGTCCGTGTCGCCCGGTGGCTGAGCCTGTCGAAGCCCCATGGCCTTGGCGAGTCCGAAGTCGAGGACCTTGACCGTGCCGTCGGAGCGCACCTTGATGTTGGCGGGCTTGAGGTCGCGATGAACGATGCCCTGCTCGTGCGCGGCCTCCAGGGCTTCGGCGATCTGTCGCGCGATGGGCAACGCCTCCGCAATCGGAATCGGCCCGCGCGCGATGTGGACGGAGAGATCCTCACCCTCGACCAGTTCCATCACCAGCGCTCGCACGGGCGCTTCGACGGGCTCAGCGCCCGTTACGGAGGTCCCTGAGCTTGTCGAAGGGACCGACTCCTCAATCCCGTAAATCGCCGCGATGTTGGGATGGTTCAGCGAAGCGAGAGTCTGAGCCTCACGAGTGAACCGGGCCAGTCGTTCCGGGTCGTCCGCGAAGGCCGCGGGCAGAACCTTGATCGCGACATCGCGATTGAGCTTGGTGTCGCGAGCACGAAACACCTCGCCCATCCCGCCCGCACCGATTGCGCTCGTGATTTCGTACGGTCCGAGCCGAGCGCCGGGCAAGAGGGTCATGAATGCTCCCAGTCTAGCCGGGCTACTTCGGCTTCACGCGCGTCTTCAGTTCCTCGACCCAGTTCTGCACAAGCACCATCTGCGACACCCGCGCTTGTGGCCGCTCCACTTCCTGGATCATGATGAAGCGCTGACCGTCCGCGGTGACGTCGTAATTCCGGAAGGCGCCGCCGTCGCTCCTGAAAGCGCCCTCGAACAACATGTGCGGCGTGCCCGCGGAGAACGCTGGCGTCGTGGTCACCGGCACGGCCATGACGCGAACCTTGAGCGCGCCGCCTTTTGACACGTTCTGCAGGTAGTACATCTCGCGTCCATCGCGTCGCCAGACGGGCTCGTTCCCGCCTTCGATTGAGACCTGCGCTCGATGGTCGAGTGCGGGGTAGGGCTGAACGTAGACCTGGCTCGGGGAGCCGCTGCGGTAGGCCAGCCACCGCCCATCCGCCGAGAAATCCGGCTCCGAGCCTTCTGCGAGAAGCTGCCGCGGCTCCGTCTTCCCGTCGCGCGAGGCCACCCAGATGCCCGTTTGTGAGCCGATGCCGGTGAAGGCGAGTGCGCTTCCGTCAGGAGTCCACGAGCCGGGAAATCCCGGGATGCTCGTCGTGGTCAACCGCTCTGCCTTCGATCTCCCGTCGGGATCGATCAAGAACAGAAGAGACGAGCGAATGTTGCGCCCGACCGCAGACCCGAAGACGAGGTGCCGACCATCCGGCGTCCAGACGGGGATACCCTGCTGGCCCTCCATCGGTATACGAGCCGCGGCCCCCCGCTGGACGTCGTAGGTCCACAGGTCAGAGTCCCCTGTGACCGGAGAGCCGAACGCTATGCGCCTGCCGTCTGGCGAGAGTCGTGGCGCTTGCCACATCCCGGGAGGCACGCGCAAAACCTCGGACCGGCCCGTGCGATCGACCCAGACGATCGACCAACGGTCCTGCGGAAACACACCGCCAGTCGCGTAGACGAGGGAACCGGTGTTCGAGACCGCGAACTGCCCGGCGCCGCTATCGATCTGAAGAGGCTGGATGTTAGCCGCCTGCATGACGTCCGAGACGAGCCCCACCCCGGGGCCGGTTACCTCCAGCCGGCGAAGATCGAAGGGCACGGCCATCAGCGTGCCCTTCCGGAGGTACACCAGATGTCCGGTCGAGGCGAGCCGCGCATCCGCCCCCCCCTCGATCAGCACTTTCCGTGTTCCGGTGACGAGCGATTGCGCCACGACGAGCGTGTCGTCCCATGACGGAAAGACTGCGTTCGTCACGGTGAACAACACCGTCTCCCCGTCGGGCAAGACCTGGGGAAGACGATGACTGAACTCACCGGCATCGGTCTGCAACTTCGTGACGGCGCTAGGCGTGCCTCCCGCGGCCGGCACCTGAAAGAGCCCGCCCCCCGAGTTCGCGAAGATGATCTGGTCCCTTGAACTCCAACTGGCGCCAAAGACCCCATCGGTCTTGCAAAGTTCGACGACGGGTCCGCCACCGACCGGCACTTTCCGCAGTGCGCCGTCGGCGTAAAAACCCAGCGACTGTCCATCCGGAGAGAAGAAAGGAGTGGCCGCGCGGTCCGTGCCTGCGATCGAGATCGCGTCCAACTGGTCGAGGCGGCGCACATACAGCTGGACTCGGCCCTCGCGTTCGGCGGTGAAGACGAGCAAACGGCCATCGGGTGAGAACGTCATGGAGGTCCGGCTCGGCCGGCCCTGTCCCGTCGACACGTCGCCCGGATGACCGCTCAACAGGCGTTCGGCCGGCGCGACACCCAGCAGCACGCGCGCGACCTGCCGGTCAGCCTGCGGCGCGCGCATCGCCATCCACACGGCAACCGCTGCGAAGGTGGCGGCCGCAGCCCATGGCAGGGCGCGCGACCAGTGCGATCGAGGCGTCATTGGCGCTGCCGCGATGGACGTGGGGACGCTATCCGGGGCGCCGGTCTCGATGCGAGCGATCTCGATGCGCGCCTCCCCGATGTCTCTAAGACGCGTTTTCAGATCGCGATCGAGGCAACGTGCGATGAGGCGCTTCAGCCGCGGGGGAGCGGCCGCGGGCAGCGCGTCTATCGACAGCGTGTCCTTCAATACCGAGGCCAGGGTCTCCGAGACATCGTCGCCCTTGAAGGCGCGCTTTCCCGTCAGCATCTCGTACAGCACGACGCCGAAGGCCCAGATATCGGTGCGCTTGTCGACGCTCTTGCCCTTGGCCTGCTCGGGCGACATGTAAGCCGCCGTGCCGATGATCATTCCCGCTTCGGTCATGTGGCGCGACATCGTGGGGGATTGCGAAAGCGCAGAGTTAGTCGCACTGCCGCCGTCCATGGCCTTGGCCAAGCCGAAGTCGAGAACCTTGACCGTGCCGTCGGTGCGCACCTTGATGTTGGCGGGCTTGAGATCGCGATGGACGATGCCCTGTTCATGCGCGGCTTCGAGAGCCTCCGCGATCTGACGCGCGATCGGCAGGGCCTCGGCCATCGGTATCGGCCCCCGCGCGATGTGGACGGAGAGATCCTCACCATCGACTAACTCCATCACGAGAGCACGGGAAGCGCCGGTCCCGACCCCGTTCGTCATTGCGACGAGGTCGTCTGAGGAGGCCGAGGAAGCAATCTCCTCAATCCCGTAAATGGTGGCGATATTGGGGTGATTCAGCGACGCGAGGGTCTGAGCCTCACGCGTGAACCGCGCCAGTCGCTCCGGGTCATCCGCGAACGCCGCGGGCAGAACCTTGATGGCGACGTCGCGATTGAGCTTGGTGTCTCGCGCACGAAACACTTCGCCCATTCCACCCGCACCAATGGCGGTGACGATTTCATACGGTCCAAGCCGAGTGCCGGGAGTGAGACTCATGGTTTCGTCACCGGCGCGATCTTCTTCAGGTAGTCGCCGAAGCCGAAGAAGAACACCACGTGGTCTTGCACGGCGACGCCGGCCTCGTCTGCGGCCGCAACGATCGCGAGCCGCTTGCCGTCGGGATGGATATCGTACGGGTAAGAGGCGCCCAGGCTCCGGAAGTCGGCGGGCGACCAGATCTGCGGTTTTTCCGCGCGGAACGAATCGCCGGCCACGGCATACGGTGCTGCCATCACCTTGCCCTGGCTCACGAACAACAGCTCGTGCGCGGTGGCCGACCAGTGGGGAAAGACGCCGCCTCCCGTGGAGATCCGCCATTTGCCGCCTGGGCCTGGGAACGGACGCACGTAGATATCGTTACGGCTGCCGGCCTCGTTCGAGGTGTAGGCGATCCATCGGCCGTCTGGCGAAAACATCGGTTGGACTTCGTTCGCCGGCGTGCTCAGAAAGGCGGAGGGCTTGCCCGGCGACAAGCCCCGGACGGGGTCGCCTTCCATGGGCAGGACCATCAGATCCGACGTCGTGTCAGCGCGATAGGCGGTGAAGGCGAGGTGCCTTCCGCTCGGATACCACGAGCGCGCGACCTGGCCCTCCGGGCTGTCGGTCAGCCGTGTGACCTCGCCCGTGCCGTCGGCGTTCGCCCAGTACAGATTGCGGATGCCGGGTTTGGCGCGGTCGGACGAAAACACGATGCGCCGGCCGTCGGGTGTCCAGACCGGGTCTCCATCCTGACCGGGGTCGAAGGTCAATTGGGTCAGCGTGTCCCGCGCCCACTCGTACACCCAGACGTCATTCTGCTTGCCGTCGGAGATCTCGAGCGCCAGTTTCTGGCCGTCCGGCGAGAATCGGGGGTTCCTCCAGTTGGCTTTGGCCGCACGCAGCGTGGTCGCCTTGCCGTCGCGGGTCATCCAGTCGATCGGGTAGGTGGTCGCTGCGGCCTCCCCCGGCACGTGGACCAGCGTGCCCTCCGATGACAGAGCGAGCTTGGCCAGGCCGTTGCCCGGATCGGCGGCGATGCCATCGAGCGCCGGCACGGCCGGACCGGTGGTCTCGAGCCGACTCAGATCGAAGGGCACGGCGAACAGCGCGCCTTCTTGCATGTAGATCAGGTGACCACTCGGCACGTACCGGCCGTAGTAACCGCCGCGGACGGCGACCTTGGTGTCCCGCCCGCAACCGGCGTGATGACGAGGTTGGCGTTTTCCCAGAGGCCGGTCGCCGAGGTCTCGGTGTAGAGCACACCCTTGTCACCTGGCAGGGCCTGCGGCCACCGCTGCGTCACCGCAGCCTGGTCGAACGTCCCGAAGGCCGAAGGCGTTCCGGCTGCCGCGGGGACGCGCATGAGCGTGGTGTTTGTCGGTGTGAAGATGATTGCGCCGCCCTCGGTCCACGTGCCGCCGCGAGGGGAAGGTGCGTCGCACAGAATGACCGCGGCGCCGCCCGTGACCGAGACCTTCTTCAGCTTGCCGCCTGCGAAGAACGCGATCCACTGGCCGTCCGGCGAGAAGAACGGAATGTTGGCGCCCTCCGTGCCGGCGAGGGCTACCGCGTGCAACTGATCGAGCTTGCGCACGAAGAGGCGGCTCTGACCGGCCTGCAGTGCGGTGAACGCGAGCGTCGTGCCGTCGGGCGACAGCGCTGCCGTGCCCGGGCCGGTAAGGGACGCATCGGCGCCGATGCTCGTGAGCAGCCTGCGCGGCGTTGGCACGGGAGTGGGTCGCCACGGCGCCCACAAGGCCGAGATCAGCGCGATGCTGAGCGCGGCTACAAGGGTCCACGGCAACGCGCGACGCCACGTCGGAACGACGGCTGCGGCCACGGTGCTGGAAGTCGATTCCCCGCTGTCCAGCCCGCCGGTTTCGATTCTGGCGATCTCGATGCGTGCATGACCGATGTCGCGCAGACGCTGCTTCGAGTCGCGAATCAGACAGTCGCGCACGAGTGCCTTCAACCGCGACGGCGTGCCTGGGGGAAGTGATGCCACGTTGACTTCGCGAGTGAGCACCGCGGCGAGGGTCTCGGAGACATCTTTGGCACCGAACAGCCGGGTTCCGGTGAGCATCTCGTAGAGCACGACCCCGAAGGCCCAGATGTCGGTGCGCCTGTCGACCGTCTTGCCCTTGGCCTGCTCGGGCGACATGTAGGCCGCCGTGCCGATGATCATCCCGGCTTCGGTCATGTGGCGCGACATCGTGGGGGACGCTTCGACCAGCTCAGCGTCCGTGTCGCCCGGTGGCTGAGCCTGTCGAAGCCCCATCGCCTTGGCCAGTCCGAAGTCGAGAACCTTGACCGTGCCATCCGACCGCACCTTGATGTTGGCAGGCTTGAGGTCGCGGTGGACGATGCCCTGCTCGTGGGCGGCTTCGAGCGCCTCGGCGATCTGTCGGGCGATCGGCAGGGCCTCCGCCATGGGTATCGGCCCGCGCGCGATGTGGACGGAGAGATCTTCACCCTCGACCAGTTCCATCACGAGGGCCAGGACGGGCGCTTCGACCGGCTCAGCGCCCGGTACGGAGGTCCCTGAGCTCGTCGAAGGGACCGACCCTTCGATCCCATAGATCGCGGCGATGTTGGGATGGTTCAGCGAGGCGAGGGTCTGCGCCTCGCGGGTGAAGCGCGCGAGCCGCTCCGGATCATCCGCGAACGCCGAGGGCAGAACCTTGATGGCGACATCGCGATTGAGCTTGGTGTCGCGCGCGCGGAACACCTCGCCCATCCCACCCGCACCAATGGCGCCGATGATTTCGTAAGGTCCGAGCCGCGTGCCGGGGGAGAGGGGCATGAATCCATCCAGCTTAGCCCGTCGACGAAGTCCTGCGGCTCCTGCACCCCCCTCACGAGAGGACGATGATGGCTCCTTCCGGGTCGGCCAGAAAGGCGCGGATCTCAGGCTCCCTCAGCCTGAGCAACTCTTCCACCTGTCGCGTGGAGCAGTTGCCCAGGCGGACCCAGATCACTTTCGGCGGCGGCCCATAGACGAAGCTCAACTGGTGATAGTCGCCGTCCTTCGAAATTATGGTCAGCCGATGCTCGATGGCGTGGTTCCAGACCGCCAGGTCGCCCGCGCGTGAGAGCCCAAGGTCGCGAACGTGGCGCGAGTCAGGGAAGACGGATGCGAGACGGCGGACGAGCGTGGGGGAGAGGTTGTGGTCGAAAACGAAACTCATGCGGCGGGGAAGGTCGTGAGCTTCCTCTCTCGATCGGCCGCGAAGGCGAGGCAGGCGTGGATGTCTTCGTTGGTGAGATCTGGGAAATCGGCGAGGATCTCCGATTCGCTCATGCCCGACGCCAGATACTCCAGAACGTCGTAGACGGTAATCCTCAACCCTCGGATGCAGGGCTTTCCCGCCCGCTTTCCAGGTTCGACGGTTATCAGATCCTTGTAGTCCACGTTGCGAAGACTATAGCCCGGCGCGCGGAAGGTCCAAGCGAGTCGGCCCGAAGGGTGTACTGGGAGCGAGATTCAACGGGCGGACTACCATGCTGGGTGTCAACACCATCGCCCTCATTTCGTCACCGGCGCGATCTTCTTCAGGTACTCGCCGAAGTTGAAGAAGAACACGATCTTGTCCTGGACAACGCCGGCCTCGTCTGCGGCCGCGATGAGCGCGAGCCGCTTGCCGTCGGGATGGAGATCGTAGGGGTACTGGCTGCCAACACCCCGGTAGCCGACGGGCGACCAGATCCGCGGTTTGTCCGCGCGGAACGAATCGCCGACCACGGCGTATGGTGCTGCCATCACCTTGCCCTGGTTCAGAAACAACAGCTCGTGCGCGGTGGCCGACCAGGAGGGGAAAGAGCCGCCTTCCGTGGAGATCCGCCACTTGCCGCCGGGCCCTGGAAACGGACGCACGTAGACATCGTTACTGCCGGCTTCGTTCGAGGTGTTGGCGATCCATCGGCCGTCCGGCGAGAACATCGGATTGACCTCGTTTGAAGGCGTGCTCAGAAAGACAGTGGGCTTGCCAGGCACAAAGCCCGAGGCAGCGTCGCCTTCCATGGGCAGAATCATCAGATCCCACGCGCATGAGCTTGCCGTTGGTTGCGTTCGTCGGCGTGAAGATGATCGTGTCCGCGTCGGTCCACGTGCCGCCGCGACCGTTCGGCGCCTCGCACAGGTTGACCGCGGCGCCGCCCGTGACCGAGACCTTCTTCAGCTT
>JANODX010000093.1:0-104346 GCA_031412915.1 Vicinamibacteria bacterium
ATGTGTTAGGCACGCCGCCAGCGTTGATTCTGAGCCAGGATCAAACTCTCCAGTTAAAACTGTGAGTGACTCTCGCCTGGTCGCGAGAGTCAAGAAGCTCTTGCGAGCCCCCTTTGTCTTCAAGGCTAAAAACGCTTTTGACTCAAAAAATTGCGTGTACTTGTCTAGTTTTCAAAGAACCGTCCGCCGTTTGGGGACTCAGCCAGAATATCGAAAACGGGTAGGCTGAGTCAAGCTTTTGGGGCAACTTTCTCCGAAAGGTCCTATCAGGAACGGCATCTCCGCGCGAACCCCGGCGACCCGTCAACGAGAAAGCCCCCAAGGGCTTGGGCCACGCTAAGATCCCGACCCATTTAGATTGGTCTCGGCGCCCCGATTCCCAATCAGGTGGACGATTCGCCCTCGAATCTCGTACTCGCCGCGGGCAACCAGGTCCACGGCTGAGGGATAGAGTCGGTGCTCGGTCTCCAGAATCCGGGACGAGAGAGAGGCCTCCGTATCGCTGGGCTCGACCCGGACAGGCTCCTGAAGAATGATTGGGCCTGTGTCGAGTCCTCCATCGACGAAATGCACGGTGGCGCCCGACCAGCGAACGCCGGCTGCGATCGCCTGCCGCTGTGCGTCCATCCCGGGAAACGCCGGAAGGAGAGATGGATGAACGTTCAGAATGGGCTTCCTGAAGCCGTCGAAGAATGCCGGACCCAGAATCCGCATGTAGCCGGCCAGGCAAACCATATCTATAGATCGGTCGTTGATCGCCCTGGTGACGGCGGTTTCGTGATCCTGACGGGCGACCCCGCGGCTTGGCACCAACAGGGCCTCAGTGTTTGCTCCTCGCGCGACTTCGAGGGCGCCACTGGACTCGACATTGGAGACAACCAGGGCCACCCGGTACGAAGTCCGTCCACCCTGAGCCTCCAGCAGGGCCCCCAGGTTGCTGCCTCGTCCGCTCGCGAGGACCGCGACGCGCTTCACGTCAGGGTGACGCCGGCGCCGGAGACGAGTTCACCCAGGCGGTAACAGGTCTCGCCGCGGGATCGAAGAGAACTTGCGACCGAATCCGAAGAGCCGGCCGAGACTACGAGAATCATCCCGATGCCCATGTTGAAGGTTCGGAACATTTCGTCCCTGGCCACCGGACCGCCCTCCGCGATGAGCCCGAAGATGGCCGGAGGCGTCCAGGCCGCGGTTGAAATCCGAGCGCCCAGACCTTCGGGGAGAACGCGAGGAATATTGCCCTCAAATCCTCCACCCGTGATGTGGACCAGCGCTTTGATTCGCTTCTGCTCAATCTCCGGCCAGAGAGCCTTCAAGTAGCTCCGGTGTGGCGCGAGCAGGGCCTCGCCAAGGGTTCCTGGCAGGCCGGCTGGACGATCGCCGACTCTCAACCCCAAGCCCTCGATCAGCACCTTTCGAGCGAGGGAGTAGCCATTGGTGTGCAGACCAAGAGAGGGAAGTCCGATCAGCACATCTCCTTCCGCCACGTCTTTTCGGGGCAGAATATTCTTCTTGTCCATGGCCCCGACGATGAACCCAGCCAGGTCGTAGTCGTCCTCGGCATACGTGCCCGGCATCTCTGCCGTCTCTCCTCCGATCAAAGGGCATCCAAACTCCTCGCAGGCCCGTGCTATGCCGCTCACGATCGACTCGACCCGCGAGGCGTCCATTCTGCCGAGAGCGATGTAGTCCAGGAAGAAGAGGGGCTTGGCTCCCTGAACGAGAATGTCGTTGACGCAGTGGGCCACAAGGTCGTAGCCAACGGTGTCGTGGACCCCGCAGTCCCGGGCGAATCGGAT
Organism: Vicinamibacteria bacterium; assembly: GCA_031412915.1. Taxonomy (GTDB): domain Bacteria; phylum Acidobacteriota; class Vicinamibacteria; order Fen-336; family JAGNNV01; genus JAGNNV01. Next base: position 1,797 of record JANODX010000093.1, read on the forward strand.
CTTCGTGCCCACACCGTCGGTGGACGAAACCAGAACCGGTTCCTCCATCCCCGAAAAATCGGGCTGAAACACGCCACCGAACGAGCCAATCTCGGACAAGACGGAGGCTGTCCTCCCGGGGGAAAGGAGTCGTTTGATGCGATCCTTGGCCTCATCGGCCGCGACAATGTCGACTCCCGCCGCCCGATAGTCCAAAAAGCGTTCCTCCGTGTTTCGAGAATCAGCGAATGCTGGCCAGCGCTTCCGCGTTTCGGGTAATTGGGAAGCGATCGGTCAGGGTTTGGAGGTAGCTCGAAAAGAGCCGGTCTTTCTTCTCTGCCATCAAGGACTGGCGGACCGCATCCCGTTGCTGTACCAAGGCCGCCTCGTCAGACGACTTCTTCTCGAGCACTCGGACTATGGCCACGCCCGAGGTCGTGTCGAGGGGGGTCGACAACTGCCCAGGGGTGAGATCAAACACCTGATTCTCAAAAAGGGAACTCTGGGGAATCTCTGTGAATGCCTGCCCCCGCCCCACCAGGCCCTTCGTCTCAACCCGGCTGGCTTTGGCCCGAGCCGCGGCCTTCGCCAGGTCGGAGCGCAGGGCGTCCGCGGCGAGTGCTTGAGCGGCCTCGCGCGCCTTTTCTCTGGCGCGAAACTTGATCAGATCCTTCCGGACCTCTTCCTTCGCTTCGGCAAACTCCGGAGTCTTCGGCGGAAGGATCTCGTCCACCCGGATGAACGCCGCTCCCGCTCCGGCCGGAAAGCCGTCCTTTGCCGTCTCCTTGGCCTTGAGTTCGAATGCCCGAGAGAGGAGTACCGGACTCGTTAGAACCCCAGCACCCCGGCCCAATTGCAGGGGCTCGCTCTTCTTCACCGTAAGCCCTTGGGCGGCCGCGATCTCTTCAAGGGTCTGGCTGCCCTTGAGGGCGATGGCGATGGCCTCCGCTTTTTGGGCAGCGAGCTCTCTGGCCTTCGACTCCTGGAGCTGGGCTTCGATGCGCTTTCGCGCCTGTTCCAGGGGGAGCGTCGATTCGGGAAGCGTCGTATCGACCTTGATGATGTGGTAGCCGAAGGGACTCTTGACGACATCGGACATGGCGCCCGCCTTCAGCGCGAACGCGACCGACTCGAACTCTGGGACCATCTGCCCGCGACCGAAGCATCCGAGGCTTCCCCCATTCGCGGCTGAGCTGTCCTCTGATTTCTCCTTGGCCACCTTCTCGAAGGCTTCGCCCTTCTTCACCCGGGCGAGGGCTGCCTCGGCCAGCGACTTTGCTTCCGCGTCTTCATGCCCTTCGGTCGCAGTGGCGTCCTGCTTGACCTTGACCAGTATGTGCCCACCGCAAACCTGCGGGGGGGTCGCGAACTCCGCAGGGTTGTTGCGGTAGTAGTTTTCAACCTCCGTGCCGGTGGGCAGAACCTTGGCCCGGAGCTCGAGGGGGTCAACCAGGAGATAGGAAAGAGTACGACGCTCGGGCAGACGAAACCGGTCCCTGGTCGACTCGAAGCGCGTCTTGAGTTCTTCGTCGGTAGGCTGAATCGCCGACTCGAACGGTGCGGTCGAGATGTGAACGTATTCGGCGCGGACCAGTTCGCTGCGGCGCCGGAATTCGGCGCTCACTTCGGCATCTGAAACGGTGATCCCGTCCGTCACCAGTTCACGCAAACGTTGGGCCTTGAGCTGGCCCCGAACCTCGCTCTCGAACTCAGCCACGCTCAGGCCTTGCTGCTGAACGAGCCGACTCAGGCTGGCGGAACCGATGAACCGGCCTTCGGTCTGCAGTTGCGGATCTTCCGTGATCGCCTTGACCACGGCCTGATCATCGATCGTGAAGCCCAGGCGGTCGGCCTCCAGCGCTTCAAGTTGCTGTCTGATCATGGTCGACAGCACCTGGTCGCGCAGGCCCATCCGTTCGAGCATGGCTTCGTCAACCTGCCCCTGATTCATAGCCAGAAACTGACGCCTTTGGCGCAAGTACTGCCGCTGGAATTCACTCGTCTGAAGCGGCCGGCCTCCAACTGTAGCCACCGGGGAATCCGCAAGCCTCGCGGCCGGATCGAGATTTGGGATGTAGAGAATCACGAAGGCCAGGATGACGACCCATAGGAATACGAAAAACCAGCGCCGGTGACGCCGCAGGAATGCGAGGGCCATCAGTGAGTCACTCCAGATCTCGTAGAAGGCGCGAAACCCGGCGGGCGGCGGGAAGCCGAACGCTCGATCGCACCTGGGGGTGAAAGGCCGTCGAGTATACTTCGAGCTTGGATAACATCACTCGGCCCCGCGGCTTATCCTGGGGATAGCCATGGCGATGCGTGTAGCTGGCGAAGCGTTCGTTTTCCACGATGCCTCATGCTTTAGCGCCGTGTTTCTTCCTTTGGGCACGCATTTCCTGATCCTCAAGCGTGCTCCTCGATTCGAAAGGACCAGCTAAGTGTCCACTGCAAACCTATCTTCGGGCTCCGGCGAGCGCAGACTTCGGGGGTCACGTTTGGCCGCGGCCGTGGTCGCCATCGGGGGGGCCATCGGGGTCGGGTACTTCCTGCTCGGCGAGGGGTCGGTCACCTCGCCTCCTGCGAGCGAAACGTCCAAGCCCAAAGACGTAGCCGCGCTCTTCGAGCTGATTCAGGGGAGCGTCAAGACACGGACGGTCGGAGGCCTCGACTGGAGAAGTGCCGAGGTCAAGGTGCCTCTGCGAAAGAGCGACCTCGTTCGCACCTATCCCTCGTCGTCCGCCGAAATCAAGTTCTTCGACGAAACTCGCGTCACCGTTCGGCCCGACAGTCTCATCACGATCGAAGAGACTTCCCGCGATCCGAACTCGAGCGCAGGCAACGTGGCTTGGAAGGTCTCCTCCGGCGAAATCAACTACGAAACCGCCAGAAAAGATTCTGGATCGACGGAAGCGGTCACGCCGACTTTTCGCCTGGCCTTGGAGAGCAACTCGGCGGGTTCCATGAGGGTCGGGGAAGGCGGGCTGACCGCCGTGGCTCAACATTCCGGGGGCGCCAATATCGAGACCAAGACCGGAGAGAAGATCCACCTCTCGGCCAACGAAGGGATTCGCGTGGAAGCCTCCGGAAAAGCGGGGGCCAAACAGGTTCTCCCCAGCCCGCCTTCCGTAAACTCCCCGGGTCAGGCGGGAGGGTTGCTGTCTCTCGCGAGCGGCGCCCCGGTGGTGCTGTCGTGGTCCGCCTCGGCGGGGGCCGCCGCGTATCGCATCGTGGTCGAATTGAAGACGGCCGCCGGCCTGGAAGTCGTCTTCGATCGTGGCGGGCTAAAGGAGAAGTCGGCGAACGTGCCTGGTCTTGCGACCGGAGACTTTGTCTTCCAGGTGGCGGGTCTGACCCAGGACGGTGTTCAGGGAAGATTCTCTCCGCCCGTGGGTTTCCGGATCGTGCGCGCCGCGGCCCAATCCACGGTGGCCGGGGCGGGCACCCCCGTGCTTGTCATCGAGTCGTTCGAAGCCAGAAACAATGTGATTCGCCTGGTGGGCAAGACGGAGCCGGGCGCTCGACTCACCGTAAACGGCGATCCGGTCACCGTCCAGCCCGACGGCTCGTTCCGGGAGTTCGTAACTCTGGCTCGGAAGGAGGGAGAACAGCGGGTTGTGATTCGATCGACGTCTCTGGCCGGAGGCGTAGCCGAGGAAACGCGCACCCTCCCGTCGGGTCACTAAGACAACACCACGGTTTCCAATGAGAGCGACGGTCCTCCTATGTTGACCTTGACCCCCGAGCGGGTGACCCGCATTCACTCCAGTCTGGAGCCGAACCTCATCGGACAGACGTTCCAACTCGTGTGCTCGGAGGTTCTGGGTACCGCCGAAACGACCCTCTTTGTCTTTGACGGCGAGGACCGAACGCGGGTGCTTCGTTTTGGCGCGGAAGAAGACGCGGTTCCGCTCAACCTGGAGGACCTTGAAGGGATCCGCGTGCCGAGCCTGATCACGGGTCACGGAGACCTCCCCTGGTCGGGGGTGAAGGGTGCGTGGCGGGCGCTTCTTCCGCTCAGCGTGGGCGATGAAGCGGTGGGAATACTCCAAGTCGCCTTCGAGCGATCGGTCGACCCTTCCGGCATCGCCCAATTGAACGAACTGGGCCAGGCCCTGGCGGTGGCGGTCCGAAACGCTCTCCTGTTTGAGAAGACAAGACGCTTGACCTTCACCGACGATCTGACCGCCCTCTACAACTCCCGATTCATGACCATGTATCTCGATCGCGAGTTGAAGCGCTGCCGCCGGGCGCGGTCGTCACTCTCGCTTCTCTTCATGGACCTCGATGGATTCAAGAACGTCAACGACAACCACGGTCATCTGGCCGGCTCGCGAACCCTCGTGGAGGTGGGCGCGGCCCTTGAGAAGACCGTTCGGGACGCAGATGTGCTGATTCGCTATGGCGGCGACGAATTCGTCATCGTGTTCCCCGAGACACCGTTGAGCGGAGGACTGGTCATCGCGGAGAGAATCCGAGAGGTGATCGGCGCCACTAATTTTCTGGCCGCTCAGAAGATCGAAGCCCGGGTTTCGGCCTCAATCGGAATAGCAGCGTATCCTGAGAGCGCAGACGATGTCCGCGGTCTGATTTCAAGCGCTGACCAGGCCATGTATCGGGCCAAAGCCCTTGGAAAGAACCGCGTGGTCGCGGCGAGCCCGTTCAGTTCTCCTGAATCCACAAAGAGGCCTTAGCACTCTCCTTGAGTCTTCTCCGGTCTATCCTCAACTTCAGTTACTTCTCGAACGATCTCGCCATCGATCTCGGGACGGCGAACACGCTCGTCTTCGTGAAGTCGAAGGGCACGGTCGTTTCGGAGCCTTCAATCGTAGCCGTGAACGTACGCACCGGGCGGGTGGAGGCGGTCGGGCACGATGCCAAGGAGATGCTCGGTCGAACCCCGGGCGGCATCGTGGCCATCCGGCCCATGAAGGACGGCGTAATCGCGGACTTCGAGATCACCGAGAAGATGCTCTCTCACTTCATCCGCAAAGCTCACAACCGGAATGCTTTTGTGCGGCCTCGGATCATCATCGGGATTCCTTCCGAGGTGACCCAGGTGGAGAAACGCGCGGTTCGCGACTCCGCCCTCAAGGCCAAGGCATCCGAGGTCTATCTGGTCGACCAAGCCATGGCGGCGGCGATCGGAGCCGGGCTCCCCATCACCGAGCCCTCCGGCAACATGGTGGTCGACATCGGCGGCGGAACCACCGACGTAGCCGTGATTTCACTGGCCGGGATCGTCTACTCCAAGTCGGTTCGGGTGGCGGGAAACGAGTTGGACGAGGCCATCATTCAGTACATCAAGCGCAAGTACAACCTTCTCATCGGCGAACGGACGGCGGAGCAGGTGAAACTCGAAATCGGCAGCGCTTTTCCTCTTGAGCAGCCCCTATCCATGGAGCTCAAGGGGCGCGATCTGATCGAGGGCATCCCCAAGACGCTCACCGTGACGGACGGCGAAATTCGTGAGGCGATGAGCGAACCGATCAGCGTGATCGTGAACGCCGTGCGGGTGGCCCTCGAGCGAACCCCCCCGGAACTGTCCGCCGATATCGTCGACCGTGGAATCGTCCTGACGGGAGGAGGGAGCCTTCTTCGGGGACTGGACAAGTTGTTGCGCGAAGAAACGGGCCTCCCCGTGATGGTCGCGGAGAATCCGCTCAGTTGTGTCGTCCTCGGCACCGGCCGGATGCTCACCGACTTCGACCTTCTCCGCAAGATCAGCATCGAATAGGAGGCTTCCCCTTGAAGGAGTTCGCGACCCGCCGGTCCACAGCGCGGGAGGTCTAGCTCCGGGAAGACTCGACTTATGGATCCACTGGTGACACGGACGCGGAACGAGACTCTGTCTCCACGCCAATCCTGGATGTGGCTTCTGGCCTTCCTCATCCTTCACCTCGTCGCCATCTCGCGCCAAGTGGACGTGCAGGGGGTGTCGCTCTTCGAACGAACCGTCCGGTCGTTCGTCTCACCTCTCCAGAACACGGTCACCTCTTTCGCGGGCGGAATCGCAGGCGGCTGGAACTCTGTAGCGGGTCTGCGCTCCGTCGGGGCCGAGAATGGGCGCCTCCGGAATCGGCTGCGTGACGCCGAACTGCAACTCCTCTCCCAGAGGGCCGCGGTGGAGGAGAACGAGCGCTTGAGGGCGATGTTGGCGCTCAAGCCCCGTCTTCCCATGACGACCCTTCTCGCGGATGTGGTGGCCCGCAATGCCTCGCCCTGGTTCAAGACCATCTCGATCGACAAGGGCTCTGACCAGGGCGTCTTCCACGGAGCCACCGTGCTCTCTCCCTCGGGGGTTTTAGGACGGGTGCTCGCCGTGTCTCCCAATTCCGCAAACGTGCAGTTGTTGGTGGATCGAGACAGCGGCGCGGCGGTCTTGACCGAAAGGGGTCGGGTGGATGGCGTCGTTTCCGGCTTTCAAGACGAAGCCGACGGCTCGCCGCTGCTGTTGATGAAGTACGTCCCGAGCCTGGCCATCGTGAGCCCGGGCGAAGTGGTTGTCACTTCGGGCCTCGATCAGCTCTTTGAGAAAGGGTTGGTGGTGGGCACGGTCCTGCGCGTGGCGGAGCCCGTCGGTCTCTTCAGAGACGTCTGGGTTCGCCCCTCCGCTTCGCCCGCCTTTGCGGAGCAGGTATTCGTCTCCTTGGCTCCAAGAAACATGGACGTGCCTGCTCTTCAATGAAGGCCAACGTCATCGCCTTGGGTCTGCTTGTCTTCGCGTTGGTCATGCAAAGCGCTCTCAGCCTTGTCCTGCCGATCAGCGCCTATATGGATCTTCCTTTGGTGGTGGCCACCTGGTTTGCGTTGTCCCGGGGAGAGATTCCAGGCATGGTGGGCGGGTCGCTCTCGGGATGGCTCTCTGAGGCTCTCTTCGGTCGTGGAATCAAAGGGGTTTCCGGTCTCATCCGGCTGACCCTCGGATTTGGCCTCGGCCTTCTGGGTTCACGATTTCTCATCACCAGCGCGGTCGCGCGTTTTTCCCTTCTGCTGACCGTGACCGTCATCGACACGCGTGCGTTTGAGTGGATCGCTCCAGCTTTTGGCATGTCGCCGCTTCAATACTCGCCCGTGGCCATGACCATCCGCGGGTCCATAAACGCCACCGTGGGGTTGTTGCTCTTCGCGCTGTTCGAACGGCCGCGGGTCAGACCCACGTGAAGATCTATGAAGATCTACGGGTGACCCAGCATCGACTGGATGGCCTTCAAAACGGTCTTCTGGTTCTGGTGGCCCTCCTGCTGCTTCAGTTCTGGATCCTTCAGGGCGTCAACTCGAAGCGTTACCGGGAACTCGCGGAGAACAATCGCATCCGGACCCTCAGTATCGCGGCCCCGCGCGGGACCTTGACCGACCGCAACGGGCGTGTCCTGGCCGAAAACAAGCCTTCCTTCCGGATTGTGGTGACCATGGGACCGACCGGTTCCCTGGCGGGCGTCGCGCGGTCGCTTGCTCCCCTTGTCCATGTCGACGAGAATGACATTCGGCAGAAGCTCTCCAGGCCGCGCGCCTCTTATCAGCCGGTGACCATAAAACAAAAGGCCACCTTCGAAGACGTGGCTGCGGTCGAGGCCCGGCGCCTGGAGATGCCAGAGGTCAGTGTGGAGGTTGTCCCGGTGCGGGCGTATCCCCAGGCCCAGAGCGCAGCTCATGTGGTGGGTCGGGTCGGCGAGGTTACGGATCGCCAGCTCAAGCAGCCTGCCTTCGCGGACTTCGAGCCGGGCCAGGTGGTGGGCCAATCCGGTCTCGAAGCCCTCTACAACGAGGACCTTACCGGCGTCGATGGTCTGCGACGGGTGGTGGTCAACAGTCGCGGAGTCGAGGTTGAGCTCTCGGAGGATCAGCCCGCCCACGCTGGGGGCGCCGTCGAGCTTACCCTCTCCACCGACCTCCAGAAGGCAATGGAGGAGGCGTTCAAGGACCGCCCTGGAAGCGCCGTGTCCATGGACCCCTTCACCGGTGAGATCTTGGGGCTTGTGTCCGCCCCAGGTTTCGACCCGAACAGTTTCACGTCCGGCATCGAACGATCTGCGTGGGAGAGCCTGGCCCGGGACCCAAAAACGCCCCTGCTCAACCGAGCAGTCCAGGGTCAGTACGCACCGGGGAGCCTGTTCAAGGTGATCGTAGCGGCCGCCGGGCTCGAGGAAGGCCTCATCACGGCGGAAACCAAGGTTCATTGTCCGGGATATGCGTCAATCTACGGGCATGTCTTCAAGTGCAATCGGGCGGCCGGGCACGGCGTCGTTTCTCTTGCTCGCGCCCTTAGCGAGTCCTGTAATGTTTACTTCTACCAGCTGGGCGCACGGCTGGAAATCCAGCGCATCGCAGCCTACGCCCGGAAGTTCGGACTTGGTGCGGTAACGGCGGTTGATCTTCCAAATGAGGCCGCCGGTCTCATCCCGGATCCCGCCTGGAAAGGACGCCTCTTCAAAACACCCTGGTACCAAGGAGAAACCATCTCCGTGTCTATCGGCCAGGGCCAGGTGCTCGCCACCCCCCTTCAGATCGCCCGAATGATGGCCGCCATCGCCAACGGTGGTCGCCTCGTCCAACCCCATATCGTCCGGTTGGTCGCCGGACGACCAGTAGCATATGAGCCTCCTCGATCCTTGGGGTTCAAGGCCTCCACTCTCGAGGCGATACGCCGGGGCCTATTCATGGCCGTCAACGACGGCGGCTCCGGCCACGGTGCCCAAATTTCCGAGGCCCTCGTTGCGGGCAAGACGGGCTCCGCGCAAGTCGTTTCTTCAACGAAGCTCAGCAAGGACCTTGCTTCCATTCAGCCTCACGCCTGGTTTGCCGGTTTCGCGCCTTTCGACAATCCTCGAATTGTCATTGCCGTTCTGGTCGATCACGGCGGCAGCGGAGGGACGTCCGCCGCTCCCGTGGCTCGAGCCATCTTTGGGAAGTTCTTCAATCATGCCGTCGGCCTTCCGGCAAAGCAGGTCTCGCCCTAGATGCTGCGACGGCTTCTTCAGGGCCTCGACTTTCCCCTGCTCGGTCTCACTCTGCTCTTGAGCGCACTTGGCGTCGCCATGATCGGGAGCGCGACCCAAGGAACGAAGCTGCAGGGGCTGTGGCTGAGTCAACTCGGGGCCGTCGGGATCGGAATAGTGGTTCTCTTTGTCGTCACGGTCGCCGACTATCGCCGACTCGCCGATCGGTCGCCATTCATGCTGGGAATCATCTGGTTCGTCTTGCTGGCGACTCTCGCCCTGGCGCCTCGAATCGCGGGAACGCGCCGGTGGTTCAGTTTCGGTCCGGTGCAATTCCAGCCCTCGGAGTTCGCGAAGATCGTGGCCGCCCTGGTCACGGCGAAGCTCTTCTCTGAAGTGAAGAAGGACTCCCTCGGCTTGGCCGACCTGCTGACGCCCGCAGCGGTGACCGTGGTTCTGGCCCTTACCATCGCCGCCGCCCCCGACCTCGGGACGGCCGTGTCGCTTCTGCCCATGTTCTTTGTGGGCGCGTTCCTGGCCGGCCTTCGCCACAAATCCATCCTGATCCTGAGCGGCTTCCTCCTCGTGTTCGGCGTTGTCTCGTGGGAATTCCTGCTTCGGGACTATCAGAAGACCCGTATCTACTCGTTTCTCGACCCCGACCTCGATCCACGCGGCGCGGGCTATCAGAAGAAGCAATCTCAGATCGCCGTCGGTTCCGGAGGGCTCATGGGGAAAGGCTACGGCCAGGGCTCTCAAACCCAGCTTGGCTATCTTCCGGCGCGACAGACCGATTTCATCTTTTCCGTTCTGGCCGAGGAATTCGGATTCGTGGGTGTGGTGGGAACGCTCGGCTTGTATCTCGCGCTACTCTGGCGATGTCTCGACATCGCCCGGCTGGCCCGCGATCGACTCGGGGCCATTCTCGTCGCCTGCCTGACGGCAACACTCGCCTTCCAGGTTGTTTACAATGTTGGCATGGTGGCGGGTCTTCTCCCCGTCAAGGGCCTGCCCCTGCCGCTTATGAGCGCCGGTCGATCTTCGGTGCTCGCGACGTTTATTTCGATCGGCCTCGTCCTCAGCGTCAGGATGCGCCGATTCGCCAATTGACGGGCCCAACCAAAGAGTTCTTCAAATGAAATTTCTCGCCGCGTCGTCCGCGCGCCCCGCATGAGGCGCGAACTTGTCGTCACTTCTTCTCCCAAGGAAACGCGCGTAGCCCTGCTCGAGGATTCTCAGGTCGCCGAATTCTTCATCGAGCGATCGGAGCACGCCTCCACCGCCGGGAACATTTACAAGGGCCGGGTGAGCCGGGTGCTTCCGGGTATGGGCTCGGCCTTCGTGGATATCGGACTGGAGCGTGACGCTTTTCTGCACGCCGAGGATGTCTTCGAAGACCTTCCCGAGAATCTGCTGGAGGAGGAGGAACGGGGCGCGAAGGTGGCTCCCATCGAGGATCTGGTGAGCCCTGGACAGGACATCGTGGTTCAGGTGGTCAAGGAATCACTGGGAACGAAGGGGGCCCGCATCACCGCCCATGTCTCCCTTCCTGGACGCTTCATGGTGTTCCTACCTACGGTCGAGCATGTAGGCGTGTCGCGCCGCGTTCAGGATGAGGAGGAACGAAAACGCCTCAAAAGCTTTCTGAAGGGGATACGGCGAGAGAACGGCGGGGGCGGGTTCATCGGCCGAACCGCGGCGCTCGGCCGCGAACTGGCGGACCTGGAACGGGATGCTCGGAACCTCATCCGAACGTGGGACGAAGTGCGCGGGGTCGCATCCCGGGGCAAAGCGCCGATGCTTCTTTATAAAGAACCGTCTCTGGTCGAACGGCTGCTCCGGGACCTTCTGGGCAAGGACGTGGCGGGGGTTCACGTGGATGACCCCGAACTGCACAAGAAGGTCTACAACTTCCTCGACCGGGTCGACCCTGAGCTTTTGTCGAAAGTTCGGCTGGTCAATCGCCCCGGTCACATCTTCGACGATTTTGGCGTGAACGCAGAGCTTGAGCGGGCGCTCAAGACGCGGGTGCCGCTGGAATCGGGAGGCTCGATCGTCATCGAAGAAACCGAAGCGCTGGTCGCGATCGACGTGAACACCGGTCGTTTCGTGGGCAAGAGCGACCATGAAGAAACCATCGTGAAGAACAATATCGAAGCCGCCCGCGAGATCGCCCGACAACTTCGTCTGCGCGATCTGGGCGGCATTATCGTGCTTGACCTCATCGACATGAAGGATCGCAAGAACCGCAAGAGAGTCCTCGCCGTACTCGACGGAGAGCTTCGGCGCGATCGCGCCACCAGCCGCGTCCTGTCGGTCAGCGAGTTCGGTCTGGTCATCCTCACTCGGAAGCGCGTGCGGGAATCGCTCGGAAAAACGCTGTGCGAAACCTGTCCGGAGTGCGGCGGAGCAGGGCGGGTCAAGAGCGTCCCGACCATTCTGACCGAGATCTACGACGAGATTCGCAAACTTCCCTCCGAGCTGAAGACCCAAAAACTCACGCTCCGGGCCGCACCAAGCGTGGCCGACGTGCTGCTGGAGGAACGAGACAGCGGTTTCCTATCGGCGATCTCCAGTTTGTTGTCGGAGCCTATGGGAGTTGAAGCGGATCCGCTTCTGAGCCAGGAGCAGTTCGACATTCTGACCGGGCCGCCGACGACCTAGGGAGGAAGGCCGGGCAAGGGCCCGAAGTTCCGCTTCATCGAGCAGAAGATTCGGGAGAACGAGGCCCCGTGAGAAACGGACCCCCTCGAGGCGCAAACGGCTCACCTGAAGGGCGCCGCGGCGATCAGGAAGCAGGATCACCCCCCGAGCGCCAACGACCCGATGCCACGGCGTGTCGTCCAGGGCTTTGAGGGAGGCGAGAATCCAGGCCACGGTTCTGGCCCCACCGATGGGGCGGCCCAGGGCCGCGGCCACCCGACCGATGGTGCCGTAGCTCGCTACCCGGCCCGCCGGGATACTTCGCACCAATGCCCTTACGATCGCACCGGCGGTGATCTCTTCAGCGCTCACCGCGATCGCCGACTAGTCGTTCGGGGTCGGCGTCGGCGTGGGCACGAGCTTCTGAGCTCCGCTTGGGACGATGATGCGCTCCGGCGCCGATGGGCCTGAAGTGGTGATCTCCTCGTCGGCGGTCGCGGCCTCGGCCGGGGGCTTGGCCTTGCGCCTTCCGAGTTGGGTCGGAGCCTCGCGCACAAACACGTTGTAGACCGCATTCTTCTTCAGTTCGGCGATGTAGTCGCCGTAAGCCTTCTCGAAGCGGGTGCGGGAAAGATCCTCCTGAATTCTCTCTTTGACCTGCTCGTACGCGGTGACCTCGTCGGCAAGGCGTTCGCGGACCATGAGGATCCGGTACGCCCCCTCAATCGCAACCGGGGCGGAGACTTCCCCGGGGCGCAGATTGGCAATCGCCGCCGAGAGCGCGGGGTTGAGATCCGCTGGTTCCACGCGGCCGAGGTCTCCGCCCCCGGCCCGACTAGCACTCGCTGATTTTTCGCGTGCGAGAGCCTCGAAATCCTCGCCGTTCTTCAGGCGCGCCACCACCGCATTTGCGGTTTGGGCCGCGTCGTCGCCCTTCAGCACAATCTCCAGCAGATGCACCGTGGCTTTGCGCGTGAAATCGGAGGCCTTGCGCCGTTCGTATTCGCTTCGGACGTCGGCCTCGCTCACCTGAGCTTTCGGGTCTACATCGCGAGCCCGGACCTGCCGGACGATGACCGAACGCTCGATATTCCGGCGAAGCGCCTCCTTCGTGAGGCCTTCCCGCTTGAGCTGGGCAAGGAACTCATCCTCGGTCGCGATGTTCTGTTCCTTCTTGATGTCCTCGATCACCTGATCGAGGTATTCGGGCCGCAGTTTGAAACCGAGGACGGCCGCGCGATCGACGAGCAGAAGCTCTTCTATGGCCTCGTCCAGGAGCCTCGCATTGTTCTGTCGCAGAAAAGGCTCGATCTCCGCTTCCGGAATTCTCGCCGCCTGCACCGCCGCCATCTGGCGCGCTTCGAACTCCGAAAGGGTCACGATCTGACCATTCACCCGAGCGATAACGCGCTCGATCACGTCGCCCTGAACGAGAACGGAAGCACTCATGGCTCCCACGAAAAAGAGGCTACCGAGCCGTGACCGCTTCATGATTCACCTGTGCCTGAGAAACCAGACTGTCGATAAGTTGCTTCATTCTTAGACGCGTTTTCGCTTCCGCGAGTCGTGCCTCGATATCTGGCCGCGCGTCCGCGAAGGACCGGATGCCGGAAGTGGTTTTGGATTCAAGCCGGAGGACATGGTACCCGAAGGACGTGGTTACGATTCCCGAGATCTGGCCGGTCGACAGAGTGAAAGCCGCCCTTTCGATCTCTGGAGGCAATTCCCCTCGTTGAAACGACCCCAGAAGACCGCCACCGGAGGCCTGGGGCGAGCGCGAGCGGGTGCGGGCCAGAAGTTCGAAGGCGTTGCGGTCGGAGCCCAGAATCCGAACGACGTCCCGGGCGTCTTGCTGCGTGGCCAGGAGAATCTCGCGGATGGTGACCGACTCGGCGAGGTCCGCTATGTCTGGATGCGCCTCATAGTAGGCCGCGGCCTCGGCTTCCGTAATGGTTTCCGGGGGAAGGACGGAGCCCAGCCACCTTTCGACCTCGGCGCGATTTCGGTCCGCATCTTTGAGTCCGCTCTTGACCGCGGCGATGGTGACGACACGCTCCTCGATGAACTTGCCGAAAGCAGAGGCTCTGGTCGCGGGGTCGGTGGTGTCGGTGCCGGTCTTCGCCAAAGGCTCCAGCTCTTTCACAAAGGCGCTCTGCCTGACATCGGTTCCCCGAAAGCGAATCACCACCGGGTCCAGGGGGGCGCGGCAGGAAAGACCGGACGTGCCAAGAACCAGGGCGGCGCCCAGAAGGATGTTCTTTCCAAGAGTCGACAGCGGCGAGCTCACGATGGCTCAATTCTCGCCGACCGAAGGCGCTCGAGAACAAAGCGCGTCGCGTCCAAGGGAGGGCCCGGCGACAGCGGGACGCTCAGGGTTTTTCCATAGGCCCCGGCCTTCGCCCCCGGCCAAGCGGCCACGAGGCGCGCCAGCCTCCCCGAATCGATCGGGGGGGCGTCCCCGAAGAACAGGTCGAGGCGCGACCCGGCCCGGTCGAGCCGGCTGATGCCGAGTCCTTCGGCCTGGACGCGCAGGCTTGAATACGCTATCAAGTCGATCGCGTCCTGGGGAGGCGGGCCAAAGCGGTCGCGCAAGTCGATTTCTATCGCCCGAACGTCCTCCTCACGCGCCGCATCGGCGGCTCGTTTGTAGATGAGGATTCGATCTCGCGCCTCCGCGATGTAGGTCGGGTTCAGTCTCAGGTCGATCCGCAGATTGAGGACGGTGCGCTCCGGCAGGCCGGTTTCGCCTCCGACCTGCATTTCGCGCACCGCGTCGCCCAGCAGCTTCAGGTACAGGTCGAGACCCACGGCGAGGATGTGGCCGCTTTGCTCCCCCCCCAGGAGATTCCCGGCGCCCCGCATTTCGAGATCGAGGGCAGCCAGACGAAAGCCGGAACCGAGATCGGAGAATTCACGGATGGCGGCCAGCCGACGCTGCGCAACCTCGGAGAGGACGCGACCCGGCGGGACCATCAGATACGCGAAGGCCGGTCTATCCGAGCGGCCCACCCGCCCGCGGAGCTGGTAGAGCTGGGCAAGACCAAAGCGATCGGCGCGGTGAACGATCAGAGTGTTCGCCCTCGGCACATCCAGGCCGTTCTCAACGATGGTGGTGGCGACCAGGACATCAGCCCGGCCCTCGACAAAAGCGAGCATCGACTTCTCGAGCTCGCTTTCCGTCATGCCGCCATGGCCGACCACCACCCGGGCCTCGGGAACAAGCTCCTTGATCATGCTGGCCAGTGAGTAGATCGACTCCACGCGGTTGTGCACCACGTAGACCTGTCCCTCCCGCTCAAGCTCCTGCCGGATGGCGGTCGCGATGAGATCTTTCGAGAATTTGACCACCATGGTCTGAATGGCCAACCGGTCGCGGGGCGGCGTCTCGATGACCGACATGTCGCGAAGGCCCGACAGGCCCATCTGGAGAGTCCTCGGAATGGGTGTGGCGGAGAGAGTCAGATTGTCGATCGACGTTCTTCTCTGTTTGAGTCGCTCCTTCGCGGCCACCCCGAAGCGCTGTTCCTCGTCCACCACGACCAAGCCGAGATCCTTGAACTCGACGTCCTTGGACAGAACGCGGTGGGTGCCGATCACTATATCGACCTTGCCTTCCTTGGCCCTGAGCAAGACCTCCCGGTTTTCCTTGGCCGAGCGCAGACGAGAAACCATTTCTGTCGTCACTGGAAAGGGAGCGAACCTTCGCCTAAAGGTCTGGAGGTGCTGGAAAGCCAGGACGGTGGTGGGAGATAGGACCACCACTTGCTTGCCATCGGCCACCGCGCGCATGGCCGCGCGCATGGCCACTTCTGTTTTCCCATAGCCGACATCTCCGCACACCAGACGGTCCATGGGCGTTGGGGAAGACATGTCGGCAAAGACGTCGTCGATCGCCTTCTTCTGGTCCGGCGTTTCCTCGTACTCAAAGGCGCTCTCGAATTCAGACATCCAGGGAGACGCGGGCGAGAACGCGAAACCCGGCACGGTCTTCCTCTGTGCGTGCACTTTGAGCAATTCGGCGGCCATGTCGCGCATGGCCTTTCTGACCCGCGATTTAGTCTTGGTCCAGCCCGTCCCGCCCAGCTTGTCGAGAGAAGGATTTGATGCTTCCGCCGCCCGGTGTTTCTGAATCCGGTGGAAGGACTCGACCGGAACCCGGAGCAGGTCTCCTCCTTGATAGCTCACCACCATGAATTCCGTGTCGGAGCCGAGAACGTGGAGGCTCTCAAGCCCGACGAAGCGGCCGATGCCATGGTCTTCATGGACGACGTAGTCGCCGGGCTTCAGGTCACGGAAGTCCGACAGAAACGACCGAATGACGTTTCTTCGCTTGTGGACATGGACTTCTTCGGGGAAGACATCGCCATCCGCGAGCAGGGTCAGGCGGCTGTGTAGGAACTCCACGCCGCGAGAGAGGTGCCCCGACCCGACTTCGACGCCTGCTTCCTCACCGGTGGCAACGCCGCCTTCGAAGAGGGTTTCCGCCAAACGTTGGGCGCGGCCGGGAGTGCCGAGCAGGATGAAGGTCTTTCCCGCCGCCTCCTTGAGGGCCCCGCGCAGCTGTTTCAAGTCCCCGCGATACTGGGGGGTGGGACGCGAGCCGATATGAATTGACGGCGCGTCGGGGGCAATTTCGAGAAGGTCGGTTCTCTCGGATCGGGAAAGATAGGCCCGGAGGACGTCTGGATCAACAAAATTGTCAAAGGCTCGTTCCGCCTGCGCATCCAAGGGGTCGCCTTCGGCGTGAAGCGCGGTCTTGACGCTGAGCGCGCGATCCATTTCGGTCAGGGCGGCGTCCGGGTCGATCACCACCAGCCAGTGGGGGGGAAGGATCTGCGGAATGGCGAGGCGGACGCCCCCCGCGGGCACGCCGAAGGGAAGGAGCGTGACCTCCTCGATTTCGTGGCGTCGTCGCTGAGTCGCCGGATCGAACTCGCGGAGGCTGTCGATGCGATCGCCAAAGAACTCTATCCGCAGGGGCCAGAGCCGGCCTGGTGGAAAAACATCCACTATGCCCCCTCGTCTGGCGAACGACCCGGCCTCGACCACCGGATCCTCCCGCCGATATCCGGCGGCATCAAGGTGATCGAGGAGCATGTCCACGAGCAACTCCTCGCCCACCCGCACCGACAGGCGCTTACGATCGATCACCTCGGGGGCGGGGACGGAATGGACGAGTGCGGGGGCGGAAAGCAGAACCGCGCGCACCGCGCCGTCGTGCAGGGCGAGGGTCGACTGGGTTCTTTCGTGATCCTCCGGGGTCGGTCCCGCCCCCGCGACAAGCGCCGGCACGTCTTTGAAGGTCGCAAGGGCTCCCTGGACGCCGAGCCAGGGGAGGAGCGTCTCCACATCGCCCGCCAACGCCTCCACCTCCTTCTCGTGGGGGGTGACAAAGACGACGAGCCGATCCGTTGCCGCCAGGGGAACGAGGAGTCGCGCCAGGCCGAAAAGACCCGTGACCCTCGTGGTGCGGTTTTCCTCGATGGCGCGCTTGAGCGCCTGGAATCCGGGCTCCCGGGCCAGGAAGGGGAGAGGAGAGTTCACTTCGGGGGCGTCAGCGCTCGGCCTTCGGCCCTCTGGATCAGTCCGCTGGTGGATCGATCCGGGAGAACCTCTACGCGAACGACACGTCCTCCAAGTTTCTCCACGTCCTCTCGGCCGACAATCCGGTCGAGAGCCCAATCGGCGCCCTTGACCAGCACGTCGGGGCGCAATGCTCTAATGGTCTCGAGCGGAGTGTCTTCGTCGTAAACGACGACTCGGTCAACGCACTCCAAGGCGAGCAGCGCTTCCGCTCTTTCCTTCTCTGCGATCACGGGCCGGCTCGCGCCCTTGAGGCGGCGCACCGAGGGGTCAGAGTTGATGCCGACGACCAGAACATCCCCGTTCGCCCTGGCCTGCTCCAGGAGATGCACATGGCCCGCATGAAGGAGGTCGAAACACCCGTTCGTAAACACCACGATTCGGCCGAGGGCCCGAAGTCTGGCGCGATCGTGATGAAGCGATTCCGTGGTATCGGCGTGGCCGCGGCGATCGACCCGTTCGACCGCTCGTAGTTCCAGTTCGTGACGGGCGGGGGGCGGGGTGATTTCGAGGGCGGCGGAGAAGTTCCAGGTGTGGTGCGGCCTATAAACCCCCACATCTTTTATCCGGCTGCGCACCCTGATCGAGTACAAACCGCGATGGTAATCGTAAGGCGTTCCGTCCTTCCGATGCACGGCCACATCGAGGAGGTAGCTTCCCTCGACGAGGCGCAGGTCCCGAATTTCGAAAGAGACCTCGAACCTGCCGGAGACCCGCCTGGACTTGAACTCCTCGATGTGGGTGTTCGTCCCGTAGACGGCTGTCCCGTCGGCGGTGAAGATGCCGACGCCAAACACGAAGTCCTCAACCGGTGTCTTGGCCTCGCCCGTCATGTCGACGCGGAGCGTGTCGCCCGGAACAAAGACGTGGGCGGCCCGCCCTTCAGCGTCTTTCAGGCGGACATCGGTGAGAAGGATCTCGCCGCTTCCCCAACGCCGCTTCTCTTCGGGAGCGTCGTTCATCACCCGCTCGTCGCTTGGGGCAACCTCGAGGGTTTCCTTCTTGCCCAGAAGCTCGTTCTCCTGGCCGGCCACGAAACTCAGGTAGGCGTCAACCACCCGTTTTGGGTCGCCGGAGTCCTTCGCCTTGCCTTTGCGGAGCCAGAGAGCTTCGTCGCACATTTTCTCGATCAGACCCAGGCTGTGGGTAACGATCACGATGGTCTTTCCCCGGCGGCGAAACTCGCCGATTTTCTCAAGGCACTTACGGGTGAAGGCCTCGTCGCCCACCGCCAGCACCTCGTCGATGAGCAGGATGTCGGGGTCGACATGAATGGCGACCGCGAATCCCAGACGCGCGTACATGCCCGACGAATAGGTCTTTACGGGGGCGTCGATGAAGTCCTTCATCTCGGCGAATTCGACGATCTCGTCAAAGCGGCGGTTCACCTCGCCCCGGGTGAGTCCGAGCATGATCCCGTTGATGGAAACGTTCTCTCGGCCGCTGATCTCCGGATGAAACCCGGCGCCCAGTTCAATCAGCGCGGAGACCCGGCCCGATACCTTGAGCAGGCCGCTCGAGGGCTTGGTGATTCCGGCAAGCAGTTTGAGCGTGGTGGATTTTCCAGAGCCGTTTTCGCCCAGGATCCCGTACGTGCACCCGCGCGGTATGTCGAACGACACATGGTCGAGGGCGGTGAAGAGTTCGCTCGGACTGAGATCCCGGATCAAAGACCCGGACACTATGGCGCTCTTAAGGGTCGTGAACTGGTTCTTGTGAAGGTACTTTCGATAGACCTTGGTCAGTTCCCGCGCCGAGATCGCGACCCCGCCCGTCTCTTCCGGGGGGCCGCTCATAGCTCCTCGGCCAGGGCGTCGCGAAGACGATCGAAGAGAAAGCAGCCGAAGGCAAACATGACCACGGCCACGCCGGCCGCCCCGGCAAGGCCTCTCCAATGATCGAACCGACCCTCGAACAGCATCTGCTGATAGCTCACGATGATGTGGCTCATCGGATTCAATTGAAGAAGCGTCCTGAATTTGCCCTGGATCGTGCCATACATGTACAGAATCGGCGACGCAAAGAACCAGAGGTGGAAGAGGTGTCCGAGGATGTTGCCGAGGTCCCGGAAATGTACGGTGAGGGCGGAGAGCGCCAAGGCGAGTCCCAGGGCCATGACCACTTGAACGAGCAGGGGGAGGATGATGAGAAGAGCGGAAGGCGCCAGGCGGTGGTTCCAGACGACAAAGAAAAGAAGGATGGGGAGCGACAGTACGAAATTGAAGACGTTGGTAATCACGCAGACGGTCGGAAGTATTTCGGGCGGAAAGAGGACCTTCTTCAGCAAACCACCGCTGCTCACCAGAACCATCGACCCTTCCAGGACCGCGGCCTGGAAGAAGCTCCAGGGCAGAATGCCGCACGCGAAGAAAAGAAGATACGGTTCCATTTGGGGGGCGCGCTGGCCAGGCAACATGTAGCCAAACACCACGCCGTAGGTCAAGAGCTGAAGCAGCGGGTTGATGAAGGTCCAGACCATGCCGAGAACGCTCCCGCGATAGCGGGCCTTGAGCTCGCGCGATACAAGGCTCTCGATAAGAGCCCTGTAACGGAAAAGCGTGCGAATCTGGGCGAGGATCTGCGGCCTCGTGCTCAGGCGTCTTTGTTGTGGGAAGCCGCCGAGAGTCTGGCCACCGCGCGAACGTAGTCGGCCTGCGCCTCTTTGAACCCTGCTTCGCCTTTGACCATCTTCATGCGCTCGGCCGCTCGCGCCTTGGCGGTTTCGGCGCGGGCGACATCGATCTGGTCGGCGCGTTCTCCGCTTTCGGCCATGATGTAAACCCGGTCGGGCAGAACCTCGCAGAAACCGAAGAGGCACACGATACGGCCGGTCTCGGCACCCTTGCGGTAGACGATCTCGCCCGCGCCCAACGTGGTCAGCATCGGGGTGTGGCCGGGCAGGACGCCGAAAGATCCTTCAGACCCCGGGGCCTGAACGGAATCCACCTCGTCGCGCATGAGCAGCCCGTCCGGGGTGACCACTTCGAGCGTGAACTTGGTTGGGCGGTGGGCTTCGGCCATAGTGTTCGTCCCTTAAGCCGCCATCTGCTTGGCTTGCTCGAAGACATCCTCGATCGCGCCCGCCATGAAGAAGGCTTGTTCTGGAACGTGATCCGCGTCGCCGTCGACGATGGTTTTGAAGCTCCGGACGTTGTCCTCGAGGGAGACGTACTTGCCCGGAATGCCGGTGAACTGCTCGCCCACGTGGAAGGGCTGGGAAAGGAACTTCTGGATCTTTCGCGCGCGGCCGACGATCACGCGATCGTCTTCCGAGAGTTCGTCAATGCCGAGGATGGCAATGATGTCCTGGAGATCCTTGTAGCGCTGGAGGATCTGCTTCACCGCGAGGGCGGTCGCGTAGTGGTCCTTGCCAAGGATGCGCGGATCGAGGATGCGCGACGACGAGGCGAGGGGATCGACAGCCGGGTAGATGCCGAGTTGGGCGATCTGGCGGGACAGGTTCGTGGTGGCATCGAGATGGGCGAACGCGGTGGCGGGTGCGGGGTCGGTGTAGTCGTCGGCGGGGACGTAGATCGCCTGAATCGACGTGATCGAACCCTTCTTGGTCGAGGTGATGCGTTCCTGGAGCACGCCCATTTCGGTCTGAAGGGTGGGCTGGTAGCCGACCGCCGAGGGCATGCGGCCGAGGAGGGCCGAAACTTCGGACCCGGCCTGGGTGAACCGGAAGATATTGTCCACGAAGAGGAGAACGTCCTTTCCTTCCTCGTCGCGGAAGTACTCGGCCGCGGTGAGGCCGGTCAGGGCGACCCGCAGGCGCGCCCCGGGCGGCTCCGTCATCTGGCCGTAGATGAGGGCGGCCTTGCTCTTCTCGAAATTCTTGACGTCGAGGACGCCGGACTCCTGGAACTCGAGCCAGAGGTCGTTGCCTTCGCGGGTTCGTTCCCCGACGCCCGCGAACACGGAAACGCCGCCGTGCTTCTTCGCGAGGTTGTATATGAGTTCCTGAATGATGACGGTCTTGCCCACACCGGCGCCGCCGAACAGGCCGATCTTGCCGCCGCGAAGGTAGGGCTCGATGAGGTCGATGACCTTGATCCCGGTCTCGAACATTTCGAGCTTGGTGGACTGCTCGTCGAAAGCGGGAGCGGGGCGGTGGATGGGGTAGCGCTTGTCGCACTTCACCGGGCCGAACTCGTCGACCGGTTCGCCGAGGACGTTCATCACACGCCCGAGCGTGCCCGGACCCACCGGAACCATGATCGCGGCACCCGTGTCCACCGCCTTCATGCCGCGCACCATTCCGTCCGTGGGCTGCATGGCCACGCAACGAACCCGGTCCTCGCCGAGGTGCTGTTCGACCTCGACCACCACGCGGAGCTTTCCGCCCTCAATGTTGACCGCGTTGTAGATCGCGGGGACGCCACCCGGGAACTCGATGTCCACCACGGGACCGATCACCTGAATGACTCGACCGATGTTCTCTGACGCCATTGGTTCTTTCCGTTCGTTCTTTCGCTTTAGAGGGCTTCGGTTGCTGTGGTCTCTGGCGGGACTAGGCGGCGGATCCCGAAACCACTTCGATGATTTCCTTGGTGATCGCGGCCTGGCGCACCTTGTTCATGTAGAGGGTCAAGCTGTCGATGGTCTGTGAGGCGTTGCGCGTGGCCGCATCCATGGCCGCCATCCGGGCCCCGTGTTCGGCCGCGTTGGATTCGAGAAGGGCCTGCCAGACCGTGGTCTCCACCACCTTGGGCAGCAGCTTTTCGAAGATTTCCCTCGGCCCCGGCTCGTAGAGATAGTCCTGCGCGTTCTTCTTTTCCTCCAGCGCCTGCAGCGGCAGGAGTCTCTCGATCACGACGCGCTGCTGGATGACGCTCTTGAACTCGTTGAAGAGCAAGAACACCTCGTCCACTTCGCGGTCGAGAAACGACTTGATCGCGGACTGGGCGATTTCCTGCGCCTTGGAGAACCTCAGGGCCTGGAAGACACCGATGTATTCCTTGCGGATGGTGGCCCGGCGCTTGAGGAAGTCGCGGCCCTTCCGACCCACCGCGTCGATGAGAACCTCGCGATGGGTGTTCTCGGTGAGGTAGCGCTGGGCCACGCGCAGCAAGGAGGAGTTGAATGCGCCGCACAGCCCCTTGTCGGCGGTGACGACAATGACCAGGGCCTTGCCTTCCTGTGTGCTCTGGCGGAAGAGGGGATGATTTTCTTCGCCCTCCGTGCGCGCAGCCACATCCTTGAGGACCTGAGCCATGGTTCGCGCATAAGGCCGGGCCGCGAACATGGATTCCTGGGCCCTCCGGAGCTTCGCGGCCGAAACCATCTTGAGGGCCTTGGTGATCTGCTGCGTGTTCTTTACGCTGCGGATCCGTCTGCGGATGTCTATGAGCGCTGGCATGCTCTGCTCGGTCTTCTCGCGGTGCGCCCCGGGAGCTAGGACTTCGCCTTGAAGAGGTCGGCGAATTCCGCGAGAGCCGCCTTCACCTTTTCGGTGATTTCCTTGGTGAGTTCCTTCTTCTCGGCGATCTCTTTGAGGAGTCCGGGATGGCGCGCATCGAGATTGGCGTGGAGTTCCTTCTCGTACCGGCGGACGTCGCTCACCGCATAAGCATCCAGGAATCCGTTGATGCCCGCGTACATTCCGATGACCTGCTTTTCCATCGAAACCGGCGCGTACTGATCCTGTTTCAGGAACTCTGTCATGCGCTGGCCCCGCGCCAGGCTTGACTGTGTGCTCTTGTCGAGGTCGGACGCGAACATGGCGAAGGCCGCAAGTTCACGATACTGGGCGAGGTCGAGGCGAAGGCGGCCGGCCACCGCCTTCATGGCCTTCACCTGCGCGGAACCGCCGACACGGGAAACCGAGTTGCCGACGTTGATCGCGGGCCGGATGCCGGAGTTGAAGAGGTCGGCTTCGAGGAAGATCTGGCCGTCGGTGATGGAAATGACGTTCGTCGGAATGTAGGCGGAGATGTCTCCGGCCTGGGTTTCAATGATGGGTATTGCGGTGAGGCTGCCGCCGCCCTTCTTGTTGGACAGCTTGGAGGCGCGCTCCAGGAGGCGGCTGTGGAGGTAGAAGACGTCTCCCGGATACGCCTCGCGGCCAGGCGGACGACGCAGAATCAGAGAGATTTCGCGATAGGCGGCCGCGTGCTTGGAAAGGTCGTCGTAGATGCACAGGGCGTGCTGGCCGCTGTCACGGAAATGCTCTCCCATGGCCGTGCCGGAATAGGGTGCTATGTAGAGAAAGGGGGCCGGGTCGGAGGCGGTGGCGGCCACCACGATGGTGTGGTCCATGGCCCCGAAGTCTTCCAGCGTCTTGACGACCTGCGCAACGGTCGAGCGCTTCTGCCCGATCGCCACATAGATACAGATGACGCCCTTGCCCTTCTGGTTGATGATTGTATCGATGGCCAACGCGGTCTTGCCGGTCTGCCGGTCTCCGATCACGAGTTCGCGCTGACCGCGACCGATGTTGACCATGGCGTCGATGGCCTTGATTCCGGTCTCGAGGGGTTCGCGGACGGGCTGCCGGTCGACCACGCCGGGGGCGATGACTTCGACCTCGCCGAACTTCTTGGTGGGAATGGCGCCCTTGCCGTCGATCGGCTCGCCAATGGCGTTCACGACCCGGCCCACGAGTTCGGGACCAATGGGAATCGACATGATTCGCGCGGTGCGGCGAACCTCGTCGCCCTCGCGAATGAGAGTGTAGTCGCCGAGCAGGATTGCGCCCACCGAGTCCTCTTCGAGGTTCAGCGCCATTCCGCGAACGCCGTGGGGGAGATCGAGAAGCTCACCGGCCATGCAGTTCGTGAGGCCGTGGATTCGGGCGATGCCGTCACCGACTGAAAGCACGGTTCCGATCTCCGCGGTGTCGGTGCCCGCGGAGAAGCCGGCGAGCTGCTGCTTTAGCACTTTGGTGATTTCTTCGGCTCGAATTTCCATTGGCGCTTCGTCGCTTTTCCTGATCGTTAGGGGGGAGGAAAGTTCTTGGTGAACCCAGGGGAACGGAATCTAGAGAAGATGCTGACGCAGGGCCTTCAGGCGGGCCTTGACGGTGCCATCAAAGAGGTGACCATCAACCTCGACCCTGAGACCGCCAAGCAAAGAAGCATCGGTGGAGGCTTCCATTTCCACAGACCCTGAGACTGCGATCTCGATGGCTTCTTTGAGGCCTTGACGGTCCTCGTCGTCGAGAGTGGTGGCGCTCACCACCCTCGCCGAGTGCACGTTGTTCCGCGCGTTCCACTCGGCGCGATAACGATGAACGATTTCGTGAACAAGCTCGATCCGCGACGCCTCGAGGAGCATGTCGAATAGACGAGGAAGCGGTGACGAGAGCCCAGAAAAAACCGCGGTGCAGATGGCCTTCTTGTTCGCTGCGGGCACGCCGGGGTTTGAAAGAGCCTCCATCAGGGTCGGGTTAGCCTTGAGGGCCCCAGAAACGGCGATGAGTTCGTCCCGCACCGCCAGTGTATCGGTCGCGGTCTCGATGATGGCTCGGGCGTAGCGCCTTGCGGACTGGGTGTCGTTCAAGCTTGGAATGCGTTTTTCTGGAGAGCGGTCGCGCACCTTGCGCGCGTTTTCATCGGGCTTGGGAACGCCGTTGGGCGCCCCGGGGACGGTCCATAACTCTCGGGACGCTTAAGCCTTGAGCATATCACGCGAGCAGAACGATCTTGCCTGGGTTTGTGGTGGTGGCTCGGCCAATCCTCCGTGCATCCTTGAGTTCAAGAAGGAAGCCTTCGACGGTTTCCGGGGGCAGGCTCAACAGTAAGCCCCCCGAGGTCTGCGGGTCGTATACCAGAGTGATGCCGGAGGTGTTCACCTCCCCAACCTGTTCCACCACGAGGCCTGAAAACTGTCTCCGATTCGCTTTCAGCCCACCCGATTGGCTGCTCTCGGCAAGTTCGAGCGCGCCGGGAAGCAGGGGCAGGGACCGAACCTCGATTTCAAGCCCTACCCGGCTTTCTCGCGCCAACCCGAGCGCATGTCCGACCAAACCAAAACCCGTGATGTCGGTGGCCGCGCGGGCATGGTATCGGCGAGCGAGTTCGGCGGGAATCCGGTTTAGCCGGGCCATGCTGATAGCGGACGCTCGCACCCAAGCTTCCGCGGCCCGGCCGTTTTTTTGTGCGGTGGCTATGACTCCCGTGCCGAGGGGTTTGGTGAGCACCAGAACGTCGCCGGCCCGGGCGCCCGCGTTCGTCAGCAGTGCGCTTTCCTCCACGATCCCGGTGATCGCGTATCCGAACTTGATTTCGGGGTCGCGAACGGTGTGACCGCCAAGCAGCACACAACCGGCTTCTTTCAGTTTCCTGGCACCCCCCCTGAAAATGGCGGCGGCCCACTCCATCGGAAAGTCCGTCTCCGGTATGGCGGCGATCGACAAGGCGGTGAGGGGCCGCCCACCCATGGCGTAGACGTCCGACAGCGCGTTGGCCGCCGCAATCGCTCCATAGTCTTCGGGGTCGTCCACCACGGGGGTGAAGAAGTCCACGGTCTGAACCAGCAGGATCCCATTGTCCAGGCGATAGATCCCTGCATCGTCGCCGCTTCGATAGTCCACCAGAACGCGAGGGTCTTGGGTGGGGGGCAGTTCGCCCAGAACCTGGGCGAGTTCGGCGGGGCCGAGTTTGCTCGCTCAACCAGCGGCTTTGACCCGCTCGGTGAGTCTCAGAATCCGTTGTCGGTCGTCTGTCATGTTATATAGTTTATTGTACTAAATGTCCTTGTTGCCCACATCGGTCTGCCCGGCGAGGCTCGCCCCCTCCTCCACCACCAGACGCGGGGCATCGAGGGTGGCCTCGACGCGGGCGCCGGCGAGGATCTCGATGCGGTCACGCGCGTGGACGTGCCCGCGCACTCGTCCCCGAATCGAGACCACCCCGCAATCGATCTCCGCTTCCACAAAACCGTGTTCCCCGATCACGAGCATGTTGTCTGAAACGATGCGGCCCCGGACGATGCCGTCGATCCTGAAGGTGTCTCGAAAACGCAACTCGCCGACAAACTCCGTGCCCTGATCGATAAAGCCGTTGAGGTTCTCGGAGAAAAAAGAGGAAGCCATATAGCCTCAGGTCCTCAGGATCCAGAGGTAGAGACGATTCAATTCGCTTTCACCATCGAAGGCGATTCGAATCTCGCCGCTCTGGCCGCGGCGCCGAATCTCCACCCGGGCTCCCAGCTTGGCGTGGAGTTTTTCCTCGGCCGACCGAGTGTTCGCATCCACCTTCGGCGGCCGCGACGTTCTCTTCTTCTTCAAAGCCTGGACGCGGGCCTCGATCTGCCGGACCGAAAGCCCTTGCTTGATAGCTAGAGCCGCAATCTCGCGAATGACCGAGGGGTCATCGATGGCCAGAAGAGCGCGGGCGTGTCCGGCCGACAGGGTCCCGCGTTGCAACTCTTCACGGACTTCTGCCGGGAGCCGCAGTAGGCGCATGGCGTTGGCCACGGTCGTGCGATCCTTGCCGATTCGGTGCGCCAAGGCCTCTTGGGTCAGCCCAAGCTCGTCCTGAAGTCGTCGCAAAGCCTGCGCTTCTTCAATCGGCGTCAGGTCTTCGCGTTGTATGTTCTCGATCAGAGCGAATTCCAGAACTCGGTCGTCCGCGACCGCGCGGACGACGGCCGGGATGGTTTGAAGTCCGATCTTCTGGGCCGCGCGATAACGACGCTCACCGGCGACGATTTGAAACCGCCCTCCGGCTTTCGGTCGGACCAGGATGGGCTGAACGACGCCGCTCTCTTGAATTGAGCGCGCGAGTTGCTCGAGTGCTTCCGGACGCAAGGATGTCCTGGGTTGGGCGGGGTTGGCGTCGATCAGAGACAGCGGAACCAGGGTTTCGGTGCCCACCTGTTCCTCATTGCGTGCGCCCCCGGCCTGCGCGTGAGGAATGAGCGCCGAAAGGCCTCGGCCCAGCGCCTGTCTCTTCGTACTCATCTTGTTCCCCCTTGGGTTCGATCCAGAACCTCGCGCGCGAGGCTCAGGTAGCACTCGCTCGCGCGAGACTTGATGTCGTAAAGAAGAACTGGTTTACCAAAGCTCGGCGCCTCTGCGAGGCGAATGCTTCGAGGGATGGTGGTCTTGAAAACCTGGCCCCCGAAATGAGAACGCACATCCGCCGAAACCTGCTGGGATAGATTCGTTCGTTCGTCGGCCATGGTCAGCAGGACGCCCTCGAGGAGAACGTTTGGGTTGAGGGAGGCGCGGATTCGTTCGAGTGTCCCCAGGAATGCGCCAAGCCCTTCTAGGGCGAAATACTCGCACTGAATCGGTACCAGCACCGAGTCTGCGGCGGTCAGCGCATTTACGGCGAGGAGACCCAGGCTTGGCGGGGTGTCCAGCAAGATGAAATCGTATCGTGAGCGTACTTCGTCAAGGGCCACGCGAACCCGGAACTCCCGTTCTTCGCCCGCCGCCAACTCCACCTCCAGTCCCGCGAGATCCTCGTCGGACGGAACGACGCTCAGGAACTCGAGGGCGGTTCCGGCCGGGCGGGGAAGGGCCGCACCCGAAAGAAGGGCTTCATACAGCCCGGCTTCTTTCTCTAAACCGAACCCCGAGGTCAGATTCCCCTGCGGGTCGAGATCCACGGCGAGGACTCGTTTTTCGGCTACTGCGAGGCTCGCGGCGAGATTGATCGCGGTGGTCGTCTTGCCGACGCCGCCCTTCTGGTTCGCTATTGCTATGACGCGGGCCATTGGGAGGGCAGAATATCATCCCGTTCCGCGCCGATGTTTCACGTGAAACATCGGCGTTGCAGCCTGCTCCCGTCCTTGGTGATGAGGGCTTGGGCGCCTTCCAGGAGCGGGCCGCCAAAGATCAGGACACAACCACCGGGAAGCAGGAGTTGCCGAAGCATCTCTGGATCAAGGCCGACGGCTCGCATGGTCACGGTTCTTGCGGGACATCCCCTGAAGTTGTCGCTTCGCGCCCTTTCCACGGTGACATTGTCGAGGCCCATCTCTCGTGCCGCCTCGCGAAGGAAAGCCCAGCGTTTCGCCCTTGGTTCCAACAGCGTGAAGGGTAGGTCAGGACGCAGGGCGGCCAGGACAAGTCCAGGAGATCCGTTTCCAGAACCGACATCAATCACGCTTCCCTCAAGCAGGGCTTCCGCGCCAAGGACTGGGGACACCAGGGTGTTGAAGGCTGCTTCCCTGGTCTCGGCACCGGTCAGATTGATTTTCGCCGACCAGCGGCCGAGACATTCGAGGTATCGGTCGAGGCGCGACCTCACCCCTCCATCCGTGATCGTCAAGAGCCCGCCGAACACGATTCGACACCAACCGAACAGCCCGCTACGGCGCTGTCTTCCCCTTCGGGAACAAGTGCGGCGCGAAGTACATGGCCAGCGCTTGCTGGGCCATGGCCACCAGATTTGAGACGAACCAGTAAAGGTTCAGGCCGGCGGGTGCCCACGCGAACATTCCCGAGAAGATGATCGGCATCAACATCATCATCCTCTGCTGCGCAGGATCGATAGCTTGCGCGGGCATGAGCCTCTGCATGGCGATCATCGATAAACCCGAAAGCAGAGGGGTTATGAACAAGGGGTCCTTCAGGCTCAGGTCGGGGATCCAAAAGAAAGGCGCGCCCTTGAGATCAACAGAGATGTCCAGCATTCGGTAAAACGCGAAAAGGAAGGGCATGGTCAGCAGAGTGGGGAGGCAACCGGCCGCGGTTTGTCGAACCATGTCGATGCCATTCTTCTCGTAAACCTGTGCGATTTCCGCCTGCATCTGCTGTCGTTTGGGATCGGTCAGGGAAAGCCGCTTGTAGCGCTCTTGAACCGCGCGGATCTGAGGCCCGACCTTGGCCATCTTCGCGGACGACAGGATGGCGTAGTGGCGAAGGGGTGCGAGCGCCACGCCGATTCCGATGGTCAGGATGATGATGGCCAGGCCGTAGTTCCCAACTCGAGCGTTCACCGCGCGCAGGGCCCGGGTCAGGGGCACGACGATTGGTCCTATCCAACTACCGACAGGAACAATTCTCTCGACGCCCAGGCCCAGTGACTTCAGCCGGTCATAGTCCTTGGCGCCGACGGTTAAAAGGACGGGGGGCGACACCATGATGTGAACACCGACCTCTTTGCCGTCGGCCACCGTGCCCGCCGAAGCCTCTATCGCCGTCCCATCCTCTTTGGTCAGGATTGCGGCGAAGTACTTGTTCTCTATTCCAATTACCCTCGCCCGCGTCTCCCGGGTGCTTGCGAGGGCCTCCCGGGTCAGGCGAATATCGGTGCCGGCGTCGTCGATTTCGACCACACCGGGGGGAAGGTAGCCGTAAAGGCTGGTCTCTTCTTCTGAAGGCTGCCCGAAGCCGGGACCCCAGTAGACTCGGGCCGGAATAGCGACGCCGCCCTCGGTCACCTGCGCATCGAGCCTGAAGGCCCGTCCCTGCTTGGTGGTCTGGACGCTCTTCTTCGCTTCGAGCGTGCCGTCGGAGAACTCGAACAGAATTCCTTCCTCTCTTCCGGTCTTCGACACCGTCGCACGGAAGAGTCCATTTCGGAGCCGTGTATCGATGTCGGGCCGCCCCGTCACGATGTCCAGGGGGCCGGGGATGGGATTTCCGGCCGGCTGGGCCTCCATGGGCTTGCCTTTCTTGTCGATGTAGCCCGGAAGTTTCCAGGACAGGAGCCGCGCCCCCCTCGAGCTGAAGGCGATTTCCGCCTCCTTGGTGCTGAGCTCCACGCGGCGCTCCTCTGCGGTGATGACCGTAGCCATCCCCAATGGCGCCGATTTCGGTTTGGCCGCGTCGGGTTCTAGGTCCTTGTTTCCGGTTGTCGCTGCCGTGATGCGTGATGACGCCTCTTTCGCGGCGGGGGGTGCTTGAACCGCCGAGGCCAGAGTTCCCGGATCAGGCGGATACCGGGAGTTCGTCCACATCCGGAAACCAAGGAGCACTGCAAACGAAAGTGCAAACGCCAAAATCAGCCGTCTTTCTTCCATCAGTCTTTCTTTCTCGCTTTGGACCGCTGATGCTTCTGTGTGCTCTCGTTCTTCGTTTTCAGGGAACGGGGTCGAAACCCGCGCCCCCGAACGGCCGGCAGCGGAGAATTCTCCGGACGGCTAGATATCCGCCGCGCGCACCGTGCTTGATCACGGCTTCGCGGGCGAATTGACTGCAGGTGGGTTCGAAACGGCAGGCACCCCTGAAAAAAGGGGAAAGCACCGCCTTGTAAGCGTCAATACACAGAATCGCGGCGGCGACCAAGGCGTCTTCCGGCGGCGATCGCTTTTGTGAGGGCTTCATCCAGGGCGCTCCTCGCCTGGGCGGCAGACAACTCCGCAAATCCTGGCTTGAGGTTGACCACGATGTCATAGGGGGCTGAGCTGTACGTCTGTCTGTAGTACTCCCGGACCAAACGGCGTGCCCGGTTCCGTTGAACCGACCCACCGACCTTCGTCGACGCCGAAATCCCAATCCGCCCGAGACCCGGGGCGGGAACTATGGCCAAGCTCAAAAGCGCCGTCGCCGCGCGACTGCCCGTCCGGAGAATCGCTCTGAACTCCTCGCCGTTTTGGAGTCGCCGGTCGCGGCCGAAACGGAAACAGCCTCGGGAGAGGTTGCCGTCGCCGCGACCGCTTCGGTTGATGGACTTCCTATGCTCCCAGGCGCTGCCTGCCTTTGGCCCGCCGCCTCTTGATGACGAGTCGTCCTCCGCGTGATCTCATTCGGACGAGGAAGCCATGAGTCCTTTTCCTTCGACGATTATTGGGTTGGAACGTTCTCTTCACTGTCTATGGAATCCTCGCGAAAACTGGAACCACACATATTATCGAGTCTTACCGACTTCGTCAAAAGGCGGTTGTTGTCCGCCGCGCGAGTGCGGGGGGGCATGATATTCTCGGAGTTCTTTCGGGGCGCGTTCCTTCCTCGATTTT
Source organism: Vicinamibacteria bacterium (assembly GCA_031412915.1). Taxonomy (GTDB): domain Bacteria; phylum Acidobacteriota; class Vicinamibacteria; order Fen-336; family JAGNNV01; genus JAGNNV01. The sequence continues at coordinate 32,795 of JANODX010000093.1, forward strand.
GAGCCTTCTTCCCGGGCTCGCTGGTTGATCCGGTAACCCACTTTTGACGGTGCGCCTTGGTTTCTAGTCGATGACGGTTTGGGATCGCGTCCTGGATCTAGTAGAGAAGGAAGGCCGCGTCAGTTCCCACTCGTTTGTCACGTGGTTTCGTCCGACCTCTTTTCGCGCCTTCGATGGGTCCGTTCTAGCCATCACGGTCCCGAGCGTCCCTTTTCGAGACTGGTTCTTGAAGAACTACTCGAGCTTGGTTGCCGAAATGCTCGCGGGTCTCGGTCATTCTGGGGTGCGGCTTCAGTGCGACGTCGACAAAACCTTCGGCGGCACGGAAGCCCTGCCGGTCATTGACGCTTCCTCTTTAAACCCAAAGTACACGTTCGAAACCTTCGTGGTTGGGGCCTCCAACCAGATGGCCCACGCGGCCGCCAAGGCCGTCGCCGAGGTTCCCTCGAAGTCCTACAATCCCCTGTTCATCTACGGCGGGGTCGGGCTTGGTAAGACCCACCTTCTCCAGGCGATCGGACACTATCTGCTGAAGCGGAATCCGAAACTGGCTCTGACCTACGTGTCGAGCGAGCATTTCGTCAATGAAGTGGTGTCCGCCATCCGGTATGAGCGCATCCTGCCCTTTCGCCAGCGCTACCGCGCAATCGATGTCCTGGTCATCGACGACATCCAGTTTCTGTCCAATAAGGAACGTTCGCAAGAGGAGTTTTTTCATCTCTTTAACACGCTCTATGAGGCGGGAAAACAGGTGGTCATCTCTGCGGATGTTCCACCCAAACAGCTGACCGGCGTCCACGAGAGGATGCAGAGCCGATTCTCCTCGGGTATGTCGGCGGATGTGGGCCCTCCTGATATCGAAACACGGGTCGTGATCCTTCAGCGGTTGGCCGCGGCCGAGGACATCCTCCTGCCGGACAACGTTGGATTGTTCGTGGCCTCGAAGGTGAGATCAAATATCCGCGAACTGGAGGGTGCCTTTAATCGGATCGTGGCGCACGCCAGCCTGCGCGGAGTCGATATCGATATTGAAGTGGCGCACGCTGCCCTCAAGGATCTGATGGACTCTCCAGAGAAGCGGGTATCTATCGAGACCGTGCAGAAGTTCGTAGCCGATCATTACAAGGTGAAGATCTCGGACCTCAAAGCCCGCAATAATTCTCGTAGCGTCACAATTCCCCGCCAAGTGGCGATGTACCTAGCCAAACATCTCACCACGTCCTCTCTCCCTGAGATAGGGCGCGGTTTCGGTGGAAAGCACCATTCGACGGTTATTCACTCGATTAGAAAGATCGAAATGGACCGACAGGCCAACAGTGATTTTGACAGGCTCCTCAACACCCTTATCGCCTCTCTCAAATGATGTTGCGAGCGATGTCCTCTTCTCTTCCACACAGCACAGCAGGGTGAGCCGTCCGGATCGTCATAGAAGTGCGATTGGGGCACGAAAGCCAGTACGCTTTCCACAGAAGAATCAACATGTTTTATAATATCGTAACAACTTGAAAATAAAAGACATCTATCAATTACCGCTGTTCGGCGGATCTGACTCTTAATAGTTAACTCTCTCTTCTATTTCATAAGTAGTAGTAAGTAGAAAACGCTCATCAAAGCTTCTTTGGAAAGCAGGCCATGGAATTAACCGTTCGCCGTGAAGACCTAGTGAGAGATCTCCAAGTCATCCAGGGGATTGTGGACCGTCGCGGGGCGATCGCGATTCTCTCCAACGCTCTCTTGGTGGCTTCAAACGAATCACTTTCGCTCTCCGCAACCGACCTGGACGTTTCTGTGAAGGCCATTTGTCCGGCTCGCGTTAAGAAAGCCGGGGCCACCACCTTACCCGCGCGAAAACTTCACGACATCATCAAAGCTCTCCCTTCAGGTTCCGACGTCTTGTTGCGCGACGACGAAGAGGGCTTCGTCTCGGTCCAAAGCGAGAGAACAAACTACAAGGTAGCGACGCTCCCGAAGGACGATTTTCCGACCCTCCCAGAAGGCAAAGGGGCACAAGAAATCTCGCTGCCCGCCGCAGTGATGAGCCGGTTGATCGGGAAGACGAGTTTTGCCATCACGGTCGAGGACGCGCGCTATTACCTGGGCGGCGCGCTTCTTCTCGTTCAAGGCGACACCGTCAGCATGGTTACGACCGACGGACATCGCTTGTGCTTCGCCCGAGAAAGAGTCGAAGGCGCCAAACTGAAAGAGGATCGCGTTCTGATTCCCCGAAAGGCTATTCAGGAACTGAAACAGGTCACCGAGGGCGAAGAAAGCATCTATTTTTCGCGGACCGAGAATCATCTGATCTTCCGAACCCCAAAGAGAACCCTTACGAGCAAGCTTGTTGAAGGCCAGTTCCCCGCGCACGAGAAGGTCATAGCGGCCAAGGGCCCGAAGGTGGGTCAAACCAAGAGAGTGGAACTTCTCGACGCGCTTCGGCGGGTCAGCCTGCTTTCCACGGAACGGTCGCGGGCCGTCCGCCTCACCATGAAGCCGGGAGAGATTGAGCTTCACGCGTCCTCCCCGGATCAAGGAGAAGCGGTGGAGACTTTCGCGGCCGAATACGCCGGAGAACCTGTCGATATCGGCTTCAACGCGCAATACCTTATCGACTTTCTTTCCGTTCTCACCGACGCGGAAATCACCCTTGAACTGAAGGATAGTGACGCGCAGGGAATCTTCTATCCATCATCTCAGAAGGACGGTGACGCCATGCACCGCTACGTGCTCATGCCGATGAGGCTGTAAGCAGGCGAAACGCCCCAAGAGCCCTAGCACCCGACCGGGTGGAGCCTGAACGAAAGCTTCGGCCGGGCAAGCCGCCCGGTTCATGTCGCGGGCCGTCCTCGGTTGCCCCAAAGAGAATGGAATTACCTACAGAGAAAATGATCGAGAAAACGGACGAGATCGCATATGGCGTCGACACCATCAAAGTCCTGGAAGGACTTGAGGCGGTTCGGGTGCGTCCGGCGATGTACATCGGATCAACCGGCGAGTCGGGCCTCCATCACCTTGTCTACGAGGTCGTCGACAACTCGGTCGACGAGGCCCTGGCGGGCCATTGTGACACCGTCGAGGTGTTCATCCATATCAACAACGCCATAACCGTCGTCGACAACGGGCGAGGCATCCCAACCGGCCCGCACGCCTCGGGCCTTGGTGACACCGCCGAGGTCGTGCTCACCAAGCTTCACGCCGGAGGCAAGTTTGAGAAGAAGGCGTACCAGGTCTCGGGCGGCCTACATGGCGTGGGTATCTCGGTAGTGAACGCACTCTCCGAGAGACTTGACCTCGTCATCTGGCGAGAAGGGAAGACCTTCACCCAGAGTTACGAGAGGGGCGTTCCGGTCACCCCGGTGGTGAAGGTCGGCCCGGCCGACCGTCGCGGCACCAAGGTGTCCTTCAAGCCGGATCCGACAATTTTCGAATCCACCCTGTTTTCCTTCGACACCCTCTCCCAGAGATTGCGCGAACTGTCGTTCCTCAATCGCGGGATTCAGATCTCGCTGGTCGATGAACGCGACGGGAAAGAGCACCGGTTCAAGTACGAAGGCGGAATCGCTTCGTACGTCGAGCATCTGAACAAGAACAAGGCGGTGATCACGCCCGAACCCGTGGAGGTCGGCGGCACCCGGGACGGCGTCGTCGTTGAAGTGGCGATGCAGTGGAATGACGGCTATGCCGAGAACGTCCACAGTTTTGCCAACAACATCAACACCCACGAAGGCGGCTCCCATCTTATCGGCTTCAAGAGCGCCCTGACCCGAACCCTCAACAGCTACGCGCAGTCAAAGAACCAGCTCAAGGACGGAGAGGCTTTTCAAGGGGAAGACACCCGCGAGGGTCTGTGCGCGGTCATTAGCGTGAAGGTGCCCAACCCGCAGTTCGAGGGCCAAACCAAGGGGAAGCTCGGCAATTCCGAAGTCAAAGGGTTGGTGGAGAGCCTGGTGAACGAGAAGCTCGGCGCTTTTCTGGAGGAGAATCCGGGGCTCGCCAAGCGCATCCTTCAAAAATGCGTCGATGCCCTCAGGGCGCGCGAAGCGGCTCGGAAAGCGCGCGATCTCACCCGCCGAAAAGGCGCATTGGACAGCGCTGGTCTCCCCGGGAAACTCGCGGAGTGTCAAGAACGCAACCCCGCGCTCTGCGAACTCTACCTGGTCGAGGGCGAATCGGCCGGGGGCTCGGCCAAGCAGGGCCGCGATCGCGTGTTCCAGGCAATCCTTCCCCTAAAGGGAAAGATCCTTAACGTGGAGAAGGCGCGGCTCGACAAGACGCTCGCCTTCGAGGAAATCCGCAACATTATCGCCGCCCTCGGAACCGGCGTCGGAGCGGACGACTTCGACGTCACCAAACTCCGCTACCACCGGATCATCCTGATGTGCGATGCCGACGTCGATGGCAGCCACATTCGAACCCTTCTGCTCACCTTCTTCTATCGGCAGATGAAAGAACTCATCGAACGCGGCCACCTCTTCATCGCCCAGCCGCCGCTCTATAAAGCGAAGCACGGGAAGTCCGGGAGGTATCTGAAGGACGAACACGCGCTCGACAGTTACCTGCTCGATCGCGCTTTAGAGGGTCGCACGATATCGAACGCCTCTGGAGCCACCGTCGACCCCGCGAAGGTCCGCCGTTTCGTCGAACGCCTGACCGGCGTCGGCAAGCTGCTGGCGAAGATCGAACGCCGCGGCATTTCAAGAAAACTCGCCGATATCCTGGTCCGCCAAGGGGCGCGGGACACCACGTTCTTCCGTGACAAGACCCCGCTCATGGCCGCCACCCAGCCCTATCGCGACGGCGGTGACGAGATCGGCGTCGAGGCCCTCGAGGGCGAGCCGGGCTATCAACTCACCTTCGAGGACAAGAGCGTCTCGCCCCCGCGCCGTTCCACGGCGGGCGCGGACTTCCTGTCGACGCCCGAGTACAAGGCCCTGTTCTCGGCTTTCGAGGATGTGAAGGAGTTCGATCAACCCCCGTTCGAGATTCACACCGGGAACAACACCGAGAAGGTCTTCGCCCGCGACGCTCTGGTCGCAAAGCTGATGGATGAGGGCCGCAAGGGTCTGCAGATTCAGCGGTACAAGGGCCTCGGAGAAATGAATCCGGAGGAGCTGTGGGAGACCACCATGGACCCCACCCAAAGGACGCTGGTCCAGGTCCGTCTCGAAGATGAGGAAGTGGCCGAGGTGATGTTCTCGACCCTCATGGGCGACGCCGTCGAGCCCCGGCGTCTCTTCATAGAAGAAAACGCGCTCAACGTTCGCAACCTGGACGTTTGATAGAGACCGGACAACCGCAAGACAAGGCACCGAAAGCCAGAACCGCGACGCCAGAAAAATGACACAGAACGACTACGCGCTCGTCACCATACCGATCAACATCGCCGACGAGATGAAGCAGTCCTACATGGACTACGCCATGTCGGTGATCATCGGCCGCGCCCTGCCCGACGTCCGCGATGGCATGAAACCCGCGAACCGTCGCGTGCTGTACACCATGCACGAGATAGGCCTCGTCCCCGGAAAGCCCTTTCGGAAGAGCGCGGGCATCGTGGGTGACGTCATGGGCAAGTACCACCCGCACGGCGACGCCGCGGTCTACGACACCCTCGTTCGCATGGCCCAGAACTTCAACATGCGGGCCATCTTGGTGGATGGCCAGGGGAACTTCGGCTCCGTCGACGGCGACCGCGCGGCCGCGATGCGCTACACCGAAGCGCGCCTCACCAAAATCGCCACCACCATGATGGCCGATCTTGACAAAGAGACCGTCGAGTTCCAGCCGAACTACGACGACCGTCTTGAAGAGCCCACGGTTCTTCCCACCATCCTCCCGGCACTTCTGGTCAATGGATCTTCGGGCATCGCCGTAGGCATGGCCACGAACATCCCGCCGCACAACCTGGGCGAGGTGGTGGACGGTCTTGTCTATCTCGTTGAGAATCACACGCTCCCAGCTCCCGAGCGCATGGAGGGCCTCCTTCAGCGCGTGGCTGGTCCCGACTTCCCTACCGGCGGCTACATCCTGGGCAAAAGCGGCATCCGGCAGGCGTATCTCACCGGTCGCGGTTCCGTCACCATGCGGGCCCGCGCCGAGATCGAAAAGCGCAAGGGCGACAAGGAAGCGATAGTGGTCACCGAAATCCCTTTCCAGGTCAACAAAGCGCGGGTCATCGAGAAGATCGCCGAGCTCTGGCGCGAGAAGAAGATCGATGGCATCACGGAGGTTCGCGACGAGAGCGACCGCCGGGGCATGCGCATTGTGGTCGACGTCCGCAAGGGCGAATCGGCCCAGGTCATCCTGAATCAGCTCTACAAGCAGACCCAGCTTCAGGACACGTTTGGCATCAGCCTCCTCGCCATCGTTCACAAGCGCCCTCGGGTGCTCACCCTGCTCGAGGCGTGTGAGTACTTCATCGGATTTCGCCGTGAGGTCATCCGCCGCCGAATTGAGTTCGAGCTCCGCAAAGCCGAAGCCAGGGCCCACATCCTGCGCGGCTATGTCATCGCTCTCGACAATCTCGACGCGGTCATCGCTCTCATTCGAAACGCACCGACGCCACCAGAGGCGCGGGCGCAGCTGGTCGCGCGATTTGCGCTTTCGGAAAACCAAGCGATCGCTATTCTCGAGCTCCAGTTGCAGCGACTGACCGGTCTCGAACGCCAGAAGATCCTGAACGAACTCGCCGAGATCGACGTCACCATCGCCCGCCTGAAAACCATTCTTGGAAGCAAGCGTGAGATAGACCTGATCGTCGTTTCCGAACTCAAGGAACTGAAGGAAACCCACGGCGACCCCCGGCGGACCGAGCTGATCGACGCGCCCGACGACATTTCCATTGAAGACACCATTCCTGACGAAGATGTGGCGATTTCGATCACCCACGACGGGTACATCAAACGGACGCCCATGACTCTGTACCGGAGCCAGCGTCGCGGAGGCCGCGGCCGGGTGGGAATGAAGACCAAGGAAGAAGATTTCGTCGAGAACCTGTTCGTGGCCTCAACCCACTCCTACATCCTGATCTTCACCAACCGTGGACGACTGTATTGGCTGAAGGTTCACGAGATTCCGGATGTGGGGCCGCAGGCCAAAGGCAAGGCGGTTGTGAATCTCGTCCGGCTGCAAGACGGGGAGAAGGTCGCGGCCTTTGTGGCCTGCCGCGACTTCGACGCCCAGGGATACATCGTCCTCGCCACCCGCAAGGGCGTGATCAAGAAAACAGAGCTGGCGTCCTTCTCCAATCCCCGGCCTGGTGGCATCATCGCCCTTTCCGTCGAGGAGGACGACGCCCTGATCGATGCCGTGCAGACAAGCGGGATCGATCAATTGCTGCTGAGTTCGCGCGGTGGAATGGCCATCCGGTTCGACGAAACCGACGTCCGCCCCATGGGCCGCACGGCCTACGGGGTGAGAGGCATCGATCTCGAGGAGGGCGACACCGTGGTATCGCTCGAGGTTGTCCGCGACCCCGGCCGCATTCTCACGGTCTGCGAAAACGGGTTCGGAAAGTGCACCCCGATAGAGGAGTACCGAATCCAGGGACGCGGCGGCAAGGGCATCATCAACATCAAGACCGAAGGCCGAAACGGCCTGGTTATTGGAGTAAAGTTCATGAGCGGCGACGAGGGTGTCATGCTCATTACCGCCAAGGGTATGATTATCCGAACACGATCTAGTGAAATCTCGACGATGGGTCGGAACACGCAGGGTGTGCGGTTGATCCAGACGGACGATGGCGACCAACTCGTTTCCATAGCCCGTCTCGCCGAGAAAGACGAAAGCGCAGAGACAAGCGACATGGCCGATGACGAGGCCACAACAGAAACGCCAGGGAGCGAAACATGAAAAATTCCTACGCCGGTTTCGGTGCGGTCAGCGTGCTGGCCGCTATGACGATGGCCTGCGGCAGCCCGGAAGGCCAGGTGATCGACAACTTCTTCCGCGCCGTCCAAGCCAAAGACAGCCAGACCGTCACCAGCTTCTCGATGGTCCCATTCGACCAGGTCGTCAAGGGTTGGAAAGTCAAGAGCGTGGGCGAGGAACTGCGGGTCCCCGCCCCGCTTTCAGCCCTGGCCGCGGCCCTCAAGGCGGCCGAAGAGGCCGAGAGCCAGAACAAGAAAGACGCAGGGGCCTATTTCAATGCGCACCCTCTCGAAGTCGACAAGGTGAAGCCCTTGGTGGAGAGCGGAGGAGCCGTCCCGAAGAACCTCCAGAAGACGGCGGACGACTGGAAGAAGTTCAACGACACCGACAAGGATCTCAAGGCCAAGTCGGCCGAAGCGAAACAGGCCTACGACCGGGAAAGAAGGCTGGTAACGATGTCAGTCGGCCAAGCCGGCAACCCGGAGGCACTGGCCGGCGACCTTATCACCAAGTCCGCCATGGTCGAGGTCGAGGCCGGCGGCGACGTCAAGTTGTACTCGATCCAGTTGCGAAAGTACGATGTGGCGCCTGGCGGCCAGGCCGCCAAGAAGGTCATGAGCCGCTGGCTCATCCAGTCCATTACGCCCCAGTAACCCCCCGCGGATCCTGGCTGGTTCCCGCGGGTACCGGAGGCGTCAACGGCAGTTCGTCAGGCCGGCCGCAGGCCGGCGAACTTGGCGAGTAGTCGAGTGGCGCCGCGCCCCGGGAACGAGACCGTAAGTTTCGCGCCCTCCCCCGCCCCTTCGACGCGCAACACGGTTCCGTAACCAAACCGCTCGTGCACCACACCCTGGCCCGGGCGAAAACGCTGAGCCGGGAGGGTGGGGCCACCCAACCCGGAAGCCGCCCGCGACGGCAGCGATTTAGGCGGTCCTTCGGGAGTGCCGAAGCAGTCCGGGGGTATTTCGGAAAGAAACCGGCTGGGCAGAGTGATCCGCCGATCACCAAAGTAGGAGCGCTCTCTGGCTCGGGTCAGCACGAGTCGGTTTTGGGCACGGGTCATTCCCACGTAGCAGAGGCGGCGCTCTTCCTCCATTTGGCCTGGATCTTGAACCGCGCGCATGTGCGGAATCAGGCCCTCCTCCATCCCCACCAGGAAGACGGTGTCGAACTCCAGACCCTTCGCCGCATGGAGCGTCATGAGAAGAACCGGGGCGTCATCACGGATCGAGTCCGCGTCGGCGAGAAGAAATGTGCGATCCAGGAACTCACGCAGGCCCAGACCCTCTCGCTCCTCGAAGTCGGCCGCGGCCATCCGCAGTTCCTTAAGGTTTTGGAGTCGATCCTCCCGCACCGGGGAAGGTTCTTCTTCGATCAGCGCCTCATAGCCGGTTTTCCCGACCACCGCATCCACCAGTGCGGAAGGGCCGAGCGATTCCCGGAGATCCCTCAGAGCATTCAGCATGGAGGCGAACCGCGCAAGGGCCGCCCGTGTTCGCGACGGGAGCGCCTCGGACGAGAGGACATCCCCGAGCCCTTCCCAAAGAGAGACTCCGCGCCTCTGGGCGGCTAAAGCGATCACGCCGAAGGTCTGCTCACCTACCCCGCGAGGTGGAACGTTGACTACGCGACGAAACGCCGAATCATCATCCACGTTCAGGATGAGACGCAGATAAGAGACCACATCCCGAATTTCTCGCCGGGCGTAGAACCCAACCGCGCCCACCACCTGATACCGGATTCGCGCCCCGGCAAAAGCCTCTTCCAGGGCGCGGCTCTGGGCATTCATTCGATAGAGACAAGCGATCCGGAGGCCCTCGCCGTGCCGCTGTATGTCGGTCGCGACCTTCTGCGCCTCCTCGTACTCGTCCTTGGCCACCAGGATCTCAACCGGCTTCCCGCCCGGGCGCATGGCCCTCAGGGTCTTGCCGATCCGGTTCTCGTTCTTCACGACCAGGCCAGAGGCGGCGTCGAGGATGGCCTGGGTCGACCGGTAGTTCTCCTGGAGACGGAGAATCGACGCACCCGGGAAGTCGCGCTCGAACTCCAGGATATTGCGGATGTCCGCACCCCGCCAGGAGTAGATCGACTGATCCTCGTCCCCCACCACCGTGATGTTCTTATGGGTCGAAGCCAGCGCGCGCACGATCCGATACTGGAGGCGATTCGTATCCTGATACTCGTCCACGAGTATGTACCTGAAGGCGAGCCGCGGGTCACGTTCCAGGACATCGCTTTCTTCAAGAAGCCGAGCCGAAAGAGCAAGCAGATCGTCGAAATCCACGGCCTTTGCCGCTCTCAGTCCGGCGTTGTACCGGACCGTAAGCTCGTTAAGAACCTCAAGGCGGTAGTCCCGGACGTCCGCTTCTGAATATGGCCGCCCGTTCTTCTGCATGGACAGGAGAGAAAGGACGCGGCGAGGCGCGTAGGTCTTGTCGGAAAGGCCTACCGAGGCGATGACGCGCTTCAACAGGGACAAGGACTCGTCCTGGTCGTAAATCACGAAGTCTCGAGAGAGTCCGGCCTCTTCCGAGTGTCGCCTCAAGATTCGAACGCAGAGGGCGTGGAACGTCATGATCCAGGCCGACTTCGAATCTGGCCCCAGGCGATCTTCGATGCGGCGCCGCATCTCATCGGCCGCCTTGTTCGTGAAGGTGACGGCCAGAACGTCTCTCGGGTCTGCGCTCATCTCCGAGACCAGAAACGAAACCCGTTCGGTGATGACTCGGGTTTTTCCGCTGCCCGCTCCGGCCAGGATGAGAGCCGGCCCTTGGACCGCGCGCACCGCCTCGACCTGCTCCGCGCTGAGCAAAAAGGAGCTCAAGGAGGAGATTTGGGCTTACTCGACGGTAACGGACTTTGCGAGGTTTCTCGGCTGGTCGACATCGCGCCCGGCCCGGAGGGCCACGTGATAGGCCAGGAGCTGGAGAGGAATCACGGTGACGAATGGCGAAAAGACATCGCTCACTCCCAGGACATCCACTTCCACGCCCGGAACTTCGATGAGAAGGTCATTAGGGCCCAGGATCTTACGCACATGAACGTCGCCCGCGTTGATGATGGCGACTACCCGCCCGCCCCGCGCCTTCACTTCCTGAACGTTGGAAAGAATCTTCTCGTATCCGCGCCCGCGAGGGATGAGCGCCACCACCGGAAGAGATTCATCGATGAGCGCGATGGGACCGTGTTTCATCTCGCCGGCGGGGTAGCCCTCGGCGTGAATGTAGGAGATCTCTTTCAGCTTGAGCGCCCCCTCGAGCGCAATCGGGTACTGTACTCCCCGGCCGAGAAACAAGAAGTCGGAAGCCTTGAACAGGCTGCGAGACATTTCTTCGACCAGCGGGGCGCAAGCGAGGGCGTGGTCCATGAGTTGCGGCACGCGAGCGAGCGAGGTCAGCAGATTTCTCCCGGCGGCCGCCGACAAGGCGCCTTTTCGTCGACCCAGGAAGACTGCCAGCAGTGCGATCGCCGCCAACTGAGCGGTGAAGGCCTTTGTGGAAGCCACCCCGATCTCCGGTCCGGCGTGGGTCAGGAGCGCCCCATCGGCCTCCCTCGTGACCTGCGAACCGGCCACATTGGTGATGGCCAAAATCGATGCCCCCCGCGAGCGCGCCTCGCGAATGGCCGCGAGAGTGTCCGCGGTTTCGCCGCTCTGGCTGATTGCCACCACGAGCGTCCCCTTGGAGACCACCGGATCGCGATAGCGGAATTCACTCGCATAGTCGGTGCTGGCCGGGACCCCCGCCAGTTGTTCCATGAAGAACTGGCCGATCAAGCCCGCATGCCAACTGGTTCCGCAGGCAAGAAACTGGATGCGTTCTGCGTTCTCAATCGCGCGCAGGCCGGCGTCCCCGATTTCCGTGAGCCCCACATCGCCGCTGTCGAGACTCATTCGTCCGAGCAGGGTGTCCCGTACGGCGCGCGGTTGCTCATGGATCTCCTTGAGCATGAAGTGGCGGAAGCCACCCTTCTCCGCCTGAACCGGATCCCATGAAATCGTCTCTTCTTTGAACGGTTCTGCTTTGCCCTGGGCGTCTACGATGCGCACGGAGTCGGCGGTAATGACGGCGATCGTTCGCTCGGGGACAAACACGAATCGTCGGGTGTGGGCAAGCACAGCTTGAACATCCGAGGCGAAGAAATTCTCACCCTCACCCAGGCCAATGACGAGCGGCGGTCCAAGGCGGGTGGCCACCAACCGGTCGGGTTCGTCCTGGTGCATCAGAACCAGAGAGTAGATGCCACGCAACTCTCCGATGGCCCGGGCCGTGGCCCGCTCCAAAGATCCGTCGTAGTGCGAGGCCACGAGATGAGCCACGACTTCAGTGTCCGTTTCGGTTTCGAAGACCACTCCGTCCGCGGCCAGTCTTTCTTTGAGTTCGAGGTAGTTTTCAATGATCCCATTGTGAACGACCACCAACCGACCCCCCGCGGCGGAATGGGGATGGGCGTTCTCCTCACTGGGACGGCCATGGGTCGCCCAGCGGGTGTGCCCCAGCCCGATCTGGCCGGAAACCGGCGCCGAGGCGAGCACGGCTTCCAGATTGCGCAGTTTCCCGGGGGCCCGGCGGCGTTCGATGCGTCCCGCCGAAATAACCGCGAGGCCCGCAGAGTCATATCCCCGATACTCCAGACGCCGGAGGCCATCGACAAGAATGGGAGTTGCATTCCTCGGACCGACATAGCCAACAATGCCGCACATAGGTTCTCTTCAGCCCTTCCGTTCAGTGCTTTGGGCGCGGCGGTTGACCCACCCGGGTTTATTCTCTTGTCGCGCCCGGCCCAGGCCCAGGGCCCCGTCCGGCACGTCCTTCGTGATGACGCTCCCGGCCGCGATATACGCGCCGCGCCCGATCTTCACCGGGGCCACGAGTATGGAGTTGCTGCCCACGAAGGCGCCATCTTCAATCGTGGTGGGGCTCTTCACCACTCCGTCGTAGTTGCAGGTGATCGTGCCCGCGCCGAGGTTGGCCTTGGTTCCGATGGTCGCATCGCCCAGATACGAGAGATGAGGGGCTTTGGAGCCCGCGCCCAGGATGGTCTTCTTGAGTTCTACGAAATTCCCTACCTTGGCGTTCTCGCCTACGACAGAATCTGGACGAATATGGGCGAAAGGACCCACCGCCGCCCCCGCCGAAATCTTGGAACTCCGAACCAAACAGGAGTCCAGGATGCTCGCGCCCGGTCCGATCTCTGAATCCTCTATCCGGCAGAAGGGACCCACCGAGGCGCCGGCTTCGACCCGGGTCGAACCTTCAAGGACAGTGAAGGCCCGCAGGCGCGCCCCCGGAGCCACGGCCACGCGGGGTCCGATCAGAACGGTGTCGGGCCGCTCGATCACGACCCCGGCCGAGACCAGACGAAGAGCGCGTCGCGCATAGATCTCTCGCTCGATACCCGCAAGCTCTCCCAGGGCATTCACTCCCGCCGCCTCCGCGGGGTCGTCGAGAACGACGGCTTCGACCCTTTCTCCTGCGGCGACCATCAACGCGATCACATCCGTCAGGTAGAACTCGCCCTGCGCGTTGTCGGCCCGCAGTTTTGTGATGGTCTCTCGCAACCGGCCCTCATCGAACACGTACAGACTGGCATTCACCTCATTGATCAACAACTGCTCCGCGGTCGCGTCTTTCGCTTCGACGACGCCAGATACCCGGCCCCGCCGATCCCGAACGATTCGCCCATAGGCCGCTGGTGCAGCCACCCGAAACGAAATCAACGCAGCCGCCAGCCCCTTGCTCCTTTGCACCGCGCACAGTTCACGCAGAGTTTCGGGCCGCAGGAGGGGAACATCGCCGGCCAAAACCACCACGGATGCGTCCGAACTGACCGCCATGTCCCCGAGGGCGACCTGCACGGCATGCCCGGTGCCCAGCTGGGGTTCCTGGATCACAAAAGCGATTTCGGCGCTGGTCGGACAGGCGGCTTGCACCATGGCTGCCTGATGCCCCACCACCACCACGGTCTTCGCCGCCACGTCGGCGCAGAGGTCCAGAACATAGTGCAAGAGCGGCCGCCCTGCGGCCTCGTGAAGAACCTTGGGCTTCGCTGAGTACATGCGGGTGCCCTTCCCGGCCGCTAGCACGATCGCGCGAAGCATGAGTGTCATTAGACGGTTAAGGTGAGCAGAGACGCGGGTCGGTAACCGTGGTCTTCAGCCGGCGATCAGCGCTTCGAAGGCAGGGTTTCCCAACAGCCCTGCGAACTCGCTGTCGAGGGGAGCCTGGGCGCGGCGCTCGGGAGACAGGGCACATGCGGCTTTCAGCGAGGTAAGCGCCTCGTCCCCACTCTCTCGGCGAGCTTTGATCACGGCCATGAAATAGTGCGCGTCGGCGTTCTTGGGTTGCTCGGCCAGCACGGCTCCGAAATCCTTCTCGGCCTCGTCCAGGGCGTCCGAGTTGAGAGAAATGACGCCAGCCAGAAGGCGCTCGCTCGCGTTCTTGGGTCGGCCGACGCGATTGCCTTCAGGGGCGGAATTCATGGCCGCGAAACGCCGGGCCCGATCCAGGATATCGATCTCATCGGCAAACTGAGTTTCCATCACCGCCAAAGACTCCTTGGCCTTCTCGGTCTCGCCTTTCAGGGCGGCGCGAACAATTTTTGCAAAGGTCTCGGTGGCGAGTTCTCTTCGTCGATCATCCGCGAGCGGCTTCTTGGACATGTCTTGACGGTCTCTTTCTATGGTTTAGGAGGGCGACGAAACTATTCGAACCGCGCAGTTTGGGGCGGCATCGGAAACAAATCCGGGGACCGACAAATGTACCACAGAGGCGACACTGGAGACATGTGTCTGATAGCACCCCTCAGTGGCCGAACCGACACTGCCGCCGTCGATCGAGTGGTGGGTTCGCCACAACCAGATCACTGGAAGCAGAGATACATAAACCCTTCCTATTTAAACACTTACAAGAAAACACCGCGAGCATGACGGAAACGGAACAGCAATTGCAAAGCCAAGACTCAACTGTGCGCCAACGCACCCTTCAAAGAACTGTCGAAACCCGGGGCGTGGGACTCCATTCCGGCAAGCTGGTTTCGCTTCGTCTTTTGCCGGCGCCCGCCAACACGGGCATTGTGTTCATAAGGACTGACAGCGAAGGTCGGGAAATTCCAGCCCGGGTAGAGTGGGTGGCGCAGCAGGAACTGGCAATGTCCCTGAAGCGCGACGGCGCCCAGGTGATGACGGTTGAACATCTCCTCGCTGCCCTGTATGCGACTGGCGTCGATAACGTTCGCGTCGAAATCGATGGTCCAGAGATTCCGGTTTTTGACGGCTCGGCCCGGATGTTTCTTCACCTTATCGATGAAGCCGGGGTCAAGAACTTGGCCGCCTTCCAGAGCACGCTCGTCGTGCGCAGGCCGGTGCGCGTCAAATCCCCGAATGATGATCGCTTCATTCTGGTCGAACCCGCCGACAACTTCGAGGTTGACTACTCGATTGACTTCAATCATGCCCTGGTGGGCCGACAGCGCATCGCTCTCGACATCACCGAAGAGAGTTTCCGAAGAGAGTTGTCCTTCGCCCGGACTTTCTGCTTTCTAAGAGATGTTGAGGCCATGCGCGCCCGGGGTCTCGCTCAGGGTGGGTCCACCGAAAGCGCGGTGGTGATAGGCGAGGGTGGGTTTCTGTCCAGCCCTCGGGCCAAGGACGAATTCGTGCGACACAAGGCGCTCGATGTCGTCGGAGATCTTGCTTTGCTTGGCTTCCGACTCCGGGGTCGAGTGGTCGCCGAGTGCGCCGGCCACGCCCTTCATGCAGAGTTGGTGCGCGCCCTTCTTCGGGATCACGCAGCCTGGACCATTGAAACCGGAACCGCCCAAGTCTCCGGCTACGAGTACGCGGTCGCTTCGGCCTGACCGGCCCGCCTAAGGCGTAAGAAAGCCCGCCGAACTCGGCGGGCTTTTTCTTGGGTTAACGCCCTCTTTCTCGGTCTACTGGGAGGGGGTGTCGCCCCCGACGTTCAGATCAAAAACGATTCCCACGCGCTCGACCCCCGCGCCGTGCGCGATGTCCATCGCCTGGACGACCTTCCCGTAGAGTGACTTTGCCGCGCCGCGAACAAACAAGGTCTTATCGCTGCGCGTCTGATAAACGTCCTTGAGTTTCTGATCCAGCTCTTCAAGGGTCGCCATCGGCTGTTTGTTGATCGAGATCGCTCCCGTCTCGCTGACTTCCAGAACGATTACCGACCCCGGCGGCGGCGGCGGTACGTCGGCGTTGCTGTCTTTCGGTAGAGCAATGTCGACGCTCTTTTGCGCGGTCGGCGTCACCAACATGAAGATGATCAGCAAAACCAGCATGACGTCTATCAGGGGGGTGATGTTGATATCCGAAACCGCGACCGGGCCCGCTGCGTAATGGGCTTCTTCGCGTTTCTTCTTCTTCTTCTGGGTCTGTTCCACTGCCTTAACCCTCCACTTTGGGTTCGGCAATGAGGGCGATTTCTTCGATGCCTGCGTCGTGGCAGATATCCATGATCTTCATCACCTCGCCGTACTCCATGTTTATGTCCGCCTTCAGAAACGCCACCTTGTCGGTGTCTCCTCGCTCCGCCAGAGCCGTCTTCAACCGCTCCGCGAGATCCTCCTTGTCTCTCTCCAACGAGCCCCCCTCCAGCCGGACTCCCTTGAAAAAGATGGTGGAATTTCTGGTGAACCCAATGACGATATTGTCGGGATCGTCTGGACGTTCCTTGATGTTCGCGGCTTTGGGCAACTCCACATCGATGCCCTTGGTGATCAACGGCGTGATCACCATGAAGATGATGAGCAGCACGATCATGATGTCGGCCATGGGCGTGACATTGATGTCGGCCATATGGTCGCCTTTTTTATCACCGACTGACATCGACATGGTGCTTGCGAACCTCCGTTTGATCTACTGCGGGGAGCCAGGCGCGCCTTGAATCCGTCCACCGTCCGAAGTCCGGACGGTTTGCTTGCCCGGCTTTCTGGACTTGTGGCTAAGCGCTCTTCTTGACGAAATCGAGCAACTCCGACCCGGAGTTGTCCATCTCGACGATAAAGCCGTCGACCTGGCCCGAGAAGTAGTTATACGCCCAGACCGCCATGATGGCGACGACCAGACCTAGAGCGGTGGTAACGAGGGCTTCCGCGATGCCGCCCGCGATGGCGCCGATACCGCCAGACCCGGTCAGGGCCATTCCGGCGAAGGCGTTGATGATGCCGAAGGTCGTTCCGAAGAGGCCGACGAACGGCGCGGTGGCGCCCGTGGTGGCGAGGAAGGGCAGACCCTTCTTCAAGTCGGCGAGATTGACCGCGGTGGCCCTCTGCATGGCGCGGCGCGCAGCGTCGAGTGCCGCGTCCTTGTCTGTCTCACCAGTCGCACCCTGGAACTGCCACTCCTGGAGGCCGGCCAAGGACACCTTGGCAAGATGGGAGGATTTAACGCTTACCGAGCCAGAAAGGTCGACCGCTTCCTTCAACTTCCCGCCCTTGAGAAGACGGGCCACGTCGGCCGCATACTTCCTTGACTGGGTTTTGGCGTTCTTGTAGAGCTTCCAGCGGTCAAAGATTATCGCGATTGACCAGATGGACATGATGAGCAGGGTGAACACGACCCCCTTCGCAACCCAGCCCATGCTGGACCACAGGTGCGCCATATCGAATTGCATTTTTTAAGACTCCTAAGGTCAGTTTGTTGAGAGACGTGAGCGCGAGGAAAACGAAAGAGCGGTTTGCTTGTGGGTTGGGCTAGTTGAGCCTGAAGTTCACCGTTACCGTCATGATGACAGGAACCGGCACGCCGTTCAGGAGGGTGGGAGTGTACTGCCACTGCTTGACAGCATCAATCCCGGCCTGATCGAGCAACGGAATTCCACGCAGAACCTTCACATCTGTCACTTGGCCCTGCGGAGAGATCGTGCACTCCAGAATGACGATTCCCTGAACTCTCGCTTGCTTCGCGATGTCGGGATAGACCGGAGCGACGTTCTTGATCTTGGTTGGTTCCTTAATGTTGCCGCCGACCCGAACCGCCTGGACCGGCGGGGGGGGCTCTGCCGGCAAACCACCGACGATTCCACCGGCAACTCCGCCCGAGATACCGCCTTCAACTCCGCCCGAGGCCTCGCCGAGATCGTTGGAGGCCGGCCTGATCTCCTGGGGCACTTCGACCGGGGCGCGGAATTCCTCCTGGGGCACGAACTTCGGCAATTCCTTGACCTGGGGCTTGGGCGGAGGAGGCGGGGGCGGGGGCGGGGGGGCGGCGGTGGGTTCGACGAAGAAGGCCTTGACTGCGGTCGCGGGTTCGGGAAGCTCTTCAGCCTGAAGAAGGGGCACGATCACCACGGCCAGTAAACCGACCACGTGAATTGCGATCGAGATCGTGAAGAACAGGCTGCGCTTGGGCCTGTGCGCCTTGCTGTTCGACTGTACTAGGTCTGCGAAAAGTGTTCGTTCCATCTTTCACCTCGCTCTTATCTTCGGATCAAGAGACGTTTCGAAGCTGGATGAGGCCAGTGAAGAACCAAGGATCCCAAAACGGTTCTCGTCGAATGAGTGCGCGATTCTATTCACCGCCAGGAAATCCTGTCAACGAACAAACCACAATTTCTGTCTCATTTCGGGAGGCCGTGGTCGATTCTGACTCGGACACCGTATGATACCGCGCCTGACTCTGCACATATAGAAGACGCGCGAAACGCATGAATCGTTGACGGCACTTGGCCCCCAAGCCTACAATCCACGGTCTTCATCCCTTATCCACCATCGCTCCCAACATCGATCCATGTTCCAACGGGCCGAACGCTCCCAAGCACATAAGAGTCGCCGTCCTGGAGAACAAGCCCCCAAAAACAATCTACCGGCCCCGGCCAAACCGGGTCGTGCGTAGGACCAACCTTTTGAAAGACCCAATCATGAGGCACCCGATTCGGACCCTGGCACTTGTTCTCCTGGCGATCCCCGTCTTGAACTGCGGGCGAGTTCAAGCGCGGGTGGCTCTTCGCGAGGCACATCGACTCTACCGGGACGAGAGCTTCCGCAAGGCGATCGAGCAGTACAAGATCGTTGTGGCGAACGAGCCCAACAACATCGAAGCCACGTTCTACTTGGGAAGCAGCTACCAGCAACTCTTCGAGCCGGGTACGGAAAGCACGAACGTCAACCTGGAAGAGGCGATCAAGAACTACGGGGTCGTGCTCGCCGCAAAGCCATCGATGACCGAACAGAAAAGGTACGAGGTCCTCAAGCGAAACGCGCTCACCGCCCTGGTAGGGATCTATGTGGACGACCCTTATCGGGATTTCGAGAAGGCCATGACGTACGCCACCGAGCTGACCAATTCCGATCCGAACAACCTCCAGAACCTCTTTGCCATGGCGAATCTGTATGAGACCTTCGGCCATATCAATGAGGCCGAAGCGGCCTACAAGAAAGCCTTCGAGGTGGCTCCCAAGGACGGCAAGGCGTGCGGGGCTCTTGCGGGCTTCTACAACAAGACTCTCTGGGACGAAAAAGGCGTGCCCATTACCGACGGTGGGAGCGGGGTGGGGCGCTTCGAAGACGCGGTCACCCAACTCAGGATATGCGCCGACCTGGATCCCAGCGACCCCAAGGGCTTCTATACGGTCGCAACGTTCTACTGGGACAAGTGCTACCGGGGAGGGATTCTCGACGACGCCCGCAAGAAGCAGCTGGCGGACGAGGGCATGTCCTTCGTGGACAAGGCACTCTCAATCAAGGCCGACTTCGTCGAGGCCTTGATCTACAAGGGCCTTTTGCTTCGCGAGCAGGCCAAGCTCACCACCAACCCGGCGACCCGCAACAACTTCCTGGAAGAAGCTCAGGCCCTTCAGAAAAAGGCGGTTGACCTCAAGAAGGAGCAAGACGCAGCCCTGGCCGAAAAGGTGAGACAGGCCGCCCTGGTCTCCAGCTAGCCCGACGCACCCAACCAACGCATCAGCGGGGTTTCTTCTTCGACCCTTTGGCCGGGGTGGATCTGTCCGCCCCCGCCTTTCGAGGAACCTTCGCTCCCAGCCGCCGTGCGTAGGCCGAGAGCATCTCGTTCTCGTAGGTGACGGAATTCAGAAAAAGGGACTCCGCCAGATAGGCGCGCCGCTCGGTCGCGCTCATTTGGTCGATGAGTGAAAGAATTTCCGACCGCATGGTTTCGAAGGATGAACTCAGAACGTTGCTGAGCGTCACTTCCCGGTAGAGAGCTTCGATAACGGCTAAAAGGTCCCCGTCCAGAAGGACCTCGAACCCCGTGGACAACCGCACGCGCCGAGGTTTCGACATCACCGCTTCCCCGACGAGGGCGAGAAGGCCCGAACCGCTTCGTCTTCCTCGCGGAATATCGGGACGATCTTGTGAACCCCCGCCATCGAGAGCATGGTTTCCACTCGCGCCTGGGGGCCGAGAATGTGGAGCCCGCCCCCCTGGTCTTTGGCCAGCCGGTAGAGGTCCATGATGCACCCAATGGTGGCGCTGTCGATGTAGGACACGGCCGACAGGTCGAGAATCAACCACCGCGCCCCGCCTGCCACGGCTTCCTTCGTCTTTTCGACCAGAGTCGGAAGCAGCGGGTAGATCACCCGAGAGGTCTCCACGCGGATGACCGTCGCTTCCCCGACCTTTTCAATCAATAGATCCACGATCTTCTCCTTCAAACAAATGGCCCGGTCGTGTCACCTTGGACCCTTGGCGCGGAGAGCTCTCGCGAGCTCCTCGCGTCCTCGATTGATCCGGCTCTTGATCGTTCCGACAGGGAGCGAGAGTCTCACGGCCATCTCTTCGTATGCAAGACCCTTCAAGTCTCTCAACACCACCGCCTCCCGAAGCTTTTCGGGGAGGGTGGCGAGTCCCGCGCGCAGAAACTCCTTCGCCTCTGACGCCTCAACCGAGCGCAGTGGGTCGGTCGAGGAGGGAGCGACCGCCAAATCAAAGGCCGTGCCGTCGTCGACCATGGTTCGCTGCTCTCGCCGCGTCGATCGGTAGTCGTCGATGCAGTGATTCCGGGCCACCGAGGCCAGCCACTTGGAAAAATCAGCGGACGGATCGAACTTCCCCAGATTTCTGAAAACCCTCAAGAAGATCTCCTGGGAGAGATCCTCCGCCCGATCGTGCCGGCCGGTGAACTTGTAGGCGATATTGAACACGCGTCGGCGATGCTTCTCCACCAGCAGTTCCCACGACGCTCCATCGCCATCGAGGCACCTCGCGACCATGGCCACATCCTCGGGTCGCGGCGGGGTGGGTGGGGGGAACACTTCGGAATGGGATCGGTCAGGGGAGATTGGTGATACTCAGCGCAATTCGGGTCGCCCCGCCTGCGTCCAGGCGGTATACCAGAAGCTGCCTACGTCGGTGGCCGCACTCGCGAGAATCTCGTCCAGCAGGCGTCCCGCCCGCAACACCAGGGCCTCGAAGTAGGGACCGCCGTAGGAAGACTTCCCGCGGTGGGCGAGGCTGTCCACGTACAGAATGTTGTCGACCCAGATGTGGCTTCTAATCATGGACCCAAATATGTAGTCGCGAGGGTCCTCGAGCAGGCGCGCCGCCTCCGGGTTGACCTTGAGCCGCCCCTCCATGTTCTCCGCCAGCTGTGACGCGAACCGCTTTGACAGGCCGGGCTGGTTGCTGTTCTGCCCGTCGAAATTCTTGGTCAGCGTGAGTGGATTGTTGAGGTCGGCGGCCAGGATCCCCACCGCGTCCGCCTCCCGCAGGATTTTCTCCTTGTCGCCGCTCTTGAACGCTTCGATCAGGCGCGCCTGGGCTTCGAGCAGGAGAAAAGGAAGCCGTCCCACCAAGCGTGGATCGGCCTTGGCCTTGACCTCCGCCTCATCCCGGGGAAGATCACTAAACGGGAACGACCCCAGAAGGTCGAGGGCGAAACGCCGGGCCTCGGGTCGCACCGGAGGGTCTTCATCCGGGACAAGACTTGGCAGCTCGTACACGTGCGCCTCGAAGTACTTCTTCTGAGTCTTGGGCAGGGTATCGATGGCCTTCCGGAGGACGAGTCGGTAGACCGCGTCGCTCCACGCAAACGAGGATCCGGGCAGCAAGGCCAGGACCAGGGACAAGGCCAGCCTCAAAGAGGGCGTCAGTTTCATCAATGTCTCCAAATGAACGTCAACGGAACGCTATTCTGCCCGCGCCACCGTGATCGATCGAACTTCCCGCACTCCGTAAGCCAACAGAATCGCCGCGCACTCGCGCAGGGTGGCCCCGGTGGTGGTCACATCGTCGACCAGCACCACGACCGCGTTTTTGAGCGAGCACGTCGCCTTCACTTCGAAGGCGTCCACAACATTGCGTCGCCGCTCCCGAGCCCCGAGCCCGGTCTGCGGACGCGTCTTCCGGGTTCGTGCGAGGTCCGAGGATACCGGTACCGAAAGGGGTTCTCCGAGCGCGTGGGCCAGGAGGTCGGCTTGGTTGAATCCACGTTCACGGGCTCGCTCCTTGTGGAGGGGAACCCCCATCACCGCGTCCGCCGAGTCGAGAAGGGCCCGGCAGCGCGGGTGCGCGAGCAGGCGGGTCGCGAGCCGGCTTGCGGTCCGGTGCCGACCATCGTACTTGAGGGCAAGGACACAGTCGCGGAGCGGGCCCGCGTACACCCCTAAAGAGGCGCCCTGCGCGATGTTCGAACGCCCTCGCCGGCACCGTCCGCACACTTCGCCCGCAGAACCAGGGAGGGGCGATCCACAGGCACAGACCGGTCCCACGATGCCCGGAAGCTTCGCCCAACAGCCCGGGCACAGGGGCGGATCGTGGGCGGCGATAAGCCCGCCACACGACACGCAGGGGGTCGGAAAAACCGCGCCCGTCAGCGCGTCCCAGGCCTCGGTCCAGAAGAGCGTCAATCGCGGTGATCGTCCCTAGATCAGGTCAGCTTCGATCTTCTCTTGGCAGCTCAGACAATGCTTCGCCCAAGGCACCGCTTCCAACCGCTTTCGCTCGACATCGTCGCCGCAGACCACACAGGCGCCGAAGCGTTTTTCGTCGATTCGGATGAGGGCGTCATCGATCATCTGAATCTCGTTGCGCTCCTTGTTCGAGAGACTGAACAGGAACTCCTTGGTGTAGGAGTTGGCCGCTTTGTCGACGGGATCGTGGGAAGCATCGGAGTCGACCAGCTTGCCTTGGGAGCGAGTCTTGTCGTACCCCTTGGTGATGTTGGTCTTCTGATCGACGAGGCGCTTCCGATAGATCTTGAGCGTCTTTGTGTCCATGTCCGATCTTCTCTCCTTAATGATCTTCTTTCCACCGAATGGTCAGGCGATGCCAAAACGCTTGCATTTTTCCCAGAGGGATTTCCGAGAGATCCCGAGAGTCCGCGCGGCATCCGCTTTGGTCCCCGCAGAGTTCTCCAGCACCCAAAGAATGTAGACCCGTTCGAGCTCCTTCAGGGTCGGCCGCTCCGATCGGACCGAGCGGATCACCGTATCCGTGTTCAGTAGATTCGTGGGCAGAGCCGACGCCTCGACCGGCCCGTCGCCGTCGTGGCGAAGGGTTGCACTCTCGACCGTCGACTGCAGTTCGCGCGCATTTCCAGGCCAGGAATAGGCCTGAAGGATCTGGCGCGCGGTCGTGGAAAACCCGCAGGCGCGGGTCCGCTGCTGTCGTCGCTCCGAGGCCAAGAAAGCCTCGGCCAAGGGAAGGATATCTTCGATGCGTTCCCGCAGTGGTGGAACCGGGATCGTGATGACCGCCAACCGGTGGTACAAATCGTCGCGGAATGTTCCCAGGGCGACGGCCTCCTTGAGCGATCCGCGCGAGGTGGCCACGTATCGGACATCGACGGGCCTCTCCGCGCTCTCACCCAGGCGTTGGATCTTCCCGTCTTCAATCGCGCGGAGCAGTTTGGTCTGGATGGTGGGAGCCAGATCCTCAACGTGATCGAGGACCAAGGTCCCGCCGTTGGCCCTTTCCAGCCTTCCGCTCTGCGCTTCGAATGCGTGGGTGAAGGCTCCCCGCCCGTGTCCGAAGAACTCTGAATCTGCGAGTGACTCCGCGATCGCGCCGCAGGAGAGGACCTCGAAAGGCCCCTCGCGTCGTGGACCGAGGTCGTGCAGGGCTTCGGCGATTCGACCCTTGCCCGAACCCGTCTCGCCCTCAATGACCACGGGCGCGGTCGCGGAGGCGACGCGCGGCAGCCAGGACTCGATGTCCCGCATCGACTTGGAAACTGCGATCAGAGGAGACGGACTCAATCCTTCACCTCTTCGCGCTTGGCCCCGCCCCACAGGCGTTCGAGGTCATAGAACGATCGACTCTTGGGGGTGAAGACGTGAACCACGAACGGGCCATAGTCCATGAGGATCCACTCTCCCCGCGGATAGCCTTCAAGGTGCCGGGGCTTGACCCCCTCGAGGCGGAGTTTCTCTTCGATCGCGTCAACGATGGCCACCACTTGTCTCTGGTTCCGACCGGTGGCGATTGTGAACCCATCTGCCAACCCCGAACCCTCGGCCAGTTCAAGCACCACGACATCCTCAGCCTGCTTGGCCAGCGCGGCCTTGGCTGCGGTGCGACAGTACTCCAGGGCCTTCACGCGTACAACCCCTTCTCCTCGATGTACAGCCTCACCGGGTCGGGAGCGAGATAGCGGATGGACCGACCGTCTTTTATGGCGGCCCGGATCGCGGTTGATGAAATGGAGAGTCCATCGAAGGAGAGCATGGTGACCGGGAGATTGGTGTGGTTCCCCCCGGGCCGGCCCAGGATCGCGATCTCCGCCCGTCTTCGCACCTCTTCGATGTCTCGCCATTTTTCGAGATCCCTGGCGGCATCCGAGCCGAGGATCAACGTGAAGTGAGTCTCGGGCGACCGACGGGCCAGTGTTCGCAGCGTGTCCACGGTATAGCTTGGAGCAACCCGCCGCAGTTCGCAATCCTCGACGGCGAAGGATGGGTTGTCACGGGTGGCCAGGTTCAGCATGGCGAGCCGATCCTCCGGGGGGGCCCAACACGGACCCTTGAAGGGCGATTGCTGGGCCAGCACGAAGAGAACCCGCTGAAGGGCGAGCGTCTCGAAGGCCCACTGAGCGGCGCGAAGGTGACCATAGTGAACAGGATCGAACGAACCACCCAGAAGGCCCACCCGCATGGCGTTCACGCTTCTTCCCGAGAGGCCTGGAGCATCGAGGCGAGATGACGGGTGAGTTCCTTGAGGCCCCGGCCGGTAGCCGCCGACACTTCAAACACCTCCAAACCCTCTCGTGCCGCGATCGCTCGAATGGAGGGCAGGGGATCGTCGTCCTTGGCCACCAGGTCGCGCTTGCTGGCGACGAGTACCCGGGGTCTGTCGGAAAGCGCCGAGGAAAAAGCGTCGAGTTCGCGACAGACGGTCTCGTAGTCCTGGCTCGGGTCTCGGCCCGACAGACCGGAGGAGTCGATGACGTGCGCGAGCACGCGGGTTCGTTCGATGTGCCTCAGGAAGTCGAGTCCCAGCCCGGAGCCGGTCGAAGCGCCCTCGATGATCCCTGGGACATCGGCCACGACGAAATCGTAGTCGTCCCAGGAGGCCATGCCCAGCACCGGGGTCAGGGTGGTGAAGGGATAGTCAGCGATCTTCGGTTTTGCCGCCGAGATTTTCGAGAGCAGTGTCGACTTGCCAGCGTTTGGCAAACCGACCAGGCCAATGTCGGCCAGGAGCTTGAGATCAAGCCAAAGCCAGCGCTCTTCCCCGGCCTCCCCGGGATCGGCGTTTCTCGGGGCGCGGTTTGTGTTCGAGAGATAGCTCTTGTTGCCGCGTCCCCCCCGGCCTCCCTTGGCGATCACCAACTCTTCGCCGTGGCGAACGACCTCGCCCATCACGATGTCCGTTCCTTCTTCTCTGACGATGGTTCCCAAGGGAACGTCGATGCGGGTGTCCGGGGCATCGCGCCCCGTGCGATTGCCGGGGCCTCCGTGCCCGCCGCGCTTGGCCCTGAATTCGGTGTGAAACCGAAGCGGGAGGAGCGTGTTCTGATTCACTTGACCAACCAGAATCACATCGCCGCCCGACCCGCCCGTGCCCCCGTCCGGGCCGCCCATGGGGACGAAGGTCTCACGCCTGAAGCTCGCGCAACCGCGTCCGCCATCACCGCCCTTGACGAAAATCTTGACGCGGTCGACAAACACTTATCGAAGCCTAGATCCCAGGGGACCGACAAGCCCCGATGAGGGTCGAGCAGCGCTTGGGAAAGCGCTCAGGCCTCGCTCGGAACGATACTGATGAATTTGCCGCGTCCGCCGTGATCCTCGAAAAGGACATGACCGCTCACCTTGGCGAACACGCTGTGGTCCTTGGCGAGGCCGGCGTTCTTTCCGGGCTTGAAGCCGGTGCCCTTCTGACGGACGATGATGCTTCCGCCCGAAACGAGCTCGCCTCCGAAGGCCTTGACGCCGAGGCGCTGTGAGTTGGAGTCGCGGCCGTTCCGACTGGATCCGCCGCCTTTATTGGTTGCCATGGTCTGGGGAAACTCCTTAGGCCTGGACGCCGTCAACCCGGACGGTGGTGAGGTACTGACGGTGGCCCCGGGTCTTCTTGTAGTGCTTGCGGTGCTTGAACTTGAACACCCGGACCTTGGTGTCCCGAATCTGCGCGGTCACCGTCGCGCTGACCGAGGCTCCGGAAACCGGATTTCCGGCCGAGACGCCCGTATCCGTGCTGACCAACAGGATGTCCGAGAAGGTGATCTTGTCGCCCACGTTGCTGGGGAGCCTATCCACCTGGAGCTGAGCCCCAGGTTCGGCACGGTACTGTTTTCCGCCGGAGCGGATAATTGCGTAAACCAAGGCGGCCTCCGTCTAGACGTGAAATCGAGCCGTTGATTGTACCCCAAATGGGCGTTCAGGCGACGGGGATCAATCCGACGGAGGTTCCCGTCCGGCTCTAGAAGTCGTACCCGATCCAGAATTGGAAGCGAGAAGATGTGCCCCGGACCTTCAGGTCGGTCAACCAGCTCCAGTCGAAGTGCATGGGCATACCGAGGAGGAGAGCCTGAAGGCCGACCCCGA
The DNA here is from genome assembly GCA_031412915.1 of Vicinamibacteria bacterium. Taxonomy (GTDB): domain Bacteria; phylum Acidobacteriota; class Vicinamibacteria; order Fen-336; family JAGNNV01; genus JAGNNV01. The sequence goes on from JANODX010000093.1 coordinate 59,623, forward strand.
AGGAGGCACGCCCGTCCACCAACCGGAGACCCTCGACGGGCTGCCCGAAGAGCGGATCGTTCACGTACGAGACTCCCGGGTCGTTGGTCCAGAAGTCGAAGGGCTCCCCGGGATAGTGAGCGCCGCCGATGTTCCCGAACACGGTGCCACGCACCGGTCCGAGCAGGCCAATGGGTGTGGCCATCAAATTGATAAGCGGAATGCGCAACTCCGCGGCGGCGAAGAAGCCCTCGGATCCCACAAAGGAGCGATAGTCATAACCCCGCATTTCCATGTTTCCGCCAAAGGCGAAGAGCTGAGGCTGCTCTCCCTTCGATGAATACGCGCGCACGCGGGTGGCCAGAAGCATGGAGGTTCCCCCGACCCGCAGGTACTTTCGGGCGTCGAAGTCGATCGTCCTTCGAGAGAGGAACGAACTGATCCCGGGGGAATACTCGAATCTGAGATTGACGGTGGAACCCGCGAGAGGCCCGAACTCACGGAAACGCGTGGTCTCTCGAGTGTAGCCAACGCTGAGGGGCAGCGTGCTGCCGTCGTAGATCGGCAGCTGCCCTCCATACGCCGCGGCTTGCTGCGCGATCTGCTGCTGAACTTGAGGATCCTGATACTGCGTCTTGACCCTCGTGTAGCCAGCCGAGAACTGCACGCGGTTGAACTTGTTGAGGGGATAGACCGCGAAGCCGGCGGCCCCCGTGTATCGCTCGGTGGCGAGGGCGCCCTCCCGCGTATAACTGGATGAGAACTGAGAAGGGAAGTAGTAGACGGTGAAGTCGGAGGCGAGGATGCCCCAATTCCACCGGCCCGCGAGGTTCCCGTACTGGCCCGAGTAGTTCCGGTAGTCCCGAACCGATGCCACGGTGAACAGGAGGCTCTGATCGCCCAGGACGTCCGTGAGCGCCACCTGAGATCCGCCGAAGAAGTCGCCGTTCGAAGTGACTCCGACGTTCAGGGGGGGGCGGCCCTCGAGAGACAGGCCTTCGAAGAGCCTCTTCCGGCGCTTGTTCTCCGCCACCACCTGGTGCGCGACGTCGGGCTGAAAATCGACAACCTCGGCCTGGGCGGACGAGACCTGCTCCACCTCTCTCGCCAGTTCTGCGGGATCGACGGTGTAGAGCTGGTACTCGCCTTTGAAGTAGCTGATGAAGCCAACCCGATCACCCAGGACCGTTCTCAAGGGCGCGGGCGCCATGTTTCCTCCCATGGTGTTGGTGAACTGCCTGATCACGCCCGTCTTGATGTCGATGCCCCGGAGGTTGTAGATCCCGTCATCCTCGTTCGAGGAGTACAAGACCTCGGAACCGTCGCTCGAGAAGTAGGGGGACATATCCGCGAAAGGTCCGTAGGTCAGATCGATCCGGCGGGCGGGATTGCCGAGCGGGAACATGACGACCTTGTAGTTGCCGCTGACCCGTCGGTTGTAAACGACCAGGGTGCCATCCGGAGAGATGCGCGGATTGGCGTCGAAGAACGCGTCCTGGGTGAGGTTCTTGAACTCGCCCGTCTCCAGACTCATGAGATAGATGTCGGCGATGCCCTCCTTGGTGGCGGCGAAGAGAACTTGCTTTCCGTTGGGAAGGATGCACGGAGACTCCACCTCGTCAAGGTCGATCGCGATCTTCTTCACCACGTCGCCGGAAAGGGGAGACACCAGGAAGAGGCTTCGTTTCTTGCCGGTTCGCCCGACAAAAGCCACGACGTCACCCTTGGGGGAGAAGTCGATGGTCCGTCCGGTGATGAAATTGTCTCCAGGGAACGTCACGCCCTCGTATCGCCCACTGTAGCCCTTGGTGAGGTTCTTCACGACCGACCCGTCCTTCGTCGACAACATGACGATGTCCGCTTCGCCGTCGTTTCGGTTCCCCGTGATGGCGGCGACCACCTCGCCGGACGGGGAGGGAGCGAAGGCATACACCTGGGAAAAGGATGTCTTCTCAGGGTCCGGGGAGATCTCCATGCCGTAGTCGGTGGGTCGCTCACGATCCCGAAACGGCTTGAAGCGTTCCTTGATCCACTTTTCGAAGGCGTCGTCGAATTCCTTCGGTGTCATCCGGAACGCCTGCTGATAGATGCTGTCGTCCGAGGAGGCGACGATGCTCTTTCTCAGCGTGTAGAGAAATTGGCGGATCCCCTCCTTGCCGAAGCGAGCGGCCATGAAGTCAAAGGTCGCGTGGCCGAGGTTGTAGTCGGACCTCCCCCCTGCCACTTCCATCTTCGACATGCGCGGAATCTGATCATTGAGAGCCGCGTCGCGGACCGTCATGAGGTCGTGGGGGTCCCATTCGCCCCGGAGGTAGTCGGCCAGGCCCTCGTCCACCCAGAGCGGTATTCCGCGCGAGACCAGGCCCCGCGGAATGAGGTCGAACTCGAAGACGTGCGCCAGTTCGTGCGTGATGAGACCTTGAAGACGGTCCGGCGCGCCGTCCACCGGAATGACCATCCGATTGCGGATCGGCTCGGTGAACGCCTGAACCTGTTCCGGGATGAAATCGGGATAGAGGTTCGTCTGTTCGAACTCCGAATGGGTCTTGTAGAAAACGACGGGGATGGATGACTGAATCTCGTGCTTCAGCTCCGACGAGATGTGCTGGTAGCCGCTTTCCAGGTATGAAACCAGCCGTCCGAGATGCTGCTCGAACTCCGGGTAGTAGTAGACCTCGAAGTGGGGACTCTTGTAGACGCGCCAGGCGAACCTGTCGTAATTCACCTTGTTCTTGCCGAAGTACGGAATGTACTGGGCGAAGGCGGCGGGTGCGGCGAGGAGCGCCAGCACAAAGAGCGAAAGAAGACGCCGCGAAGGTCTCATAAGGGGCAGGGTCATCATCATCCTCAAACGTGGCTAGGGCAGGAGGACGCGTGTCCCCCGGATCTTCTGAGGCGAGATCACACCCAGAAAGTTCGGCAGGAGCCGGTCCATGAGTTCGAAATAGGAAGACAGGGGGGAGACCTTTTGTTCCTCGCCGTACACCACTTCTTCCGAAAAGCGTTCCTTGTGCAGCAACCGTCCGGTGGCGCCATCGATGAAGGAGAAGTCGGCGGACAGGTTGAAGGCCTTCCGTTCGGCGTAGCGATTGCCCCGCACCTCCCGCGGGCGCCCGCGGTTGTCCCGGACCAGAGCGGACTCCTGCTGAAAGCCCGATCGATTCTGCTCCTCGAAAGTCATTTTGCCAGTCACGATCAGCGGATTCTGGTACTCCTCTCCGAGCTTCCGCCAGAAGGCCCCATCCTGGAGGATCCGCTCGCCCTCGGCCCGATAACGGTCGCGGTCTTCGCGGGTGACCCGCACGTCCTCCGCCGGCTTGAATGCTTTCGCGAGGGCCTGATTCAAGGGCGGTCGATCCGGCTCGATGACCTGAAGCTTCGACGCCGATCGGAGTTGGTTCTGAAGCAGGCGCGCAGTTTCGGGGGCCAGGTCGATGCCCTCATCCACGAGGTCGGTCACAAAGCCGGCGACCAACACTCTGCGGAACTTCGAGACATCGAGTTTCGACTTCAGCGGAGTCTCGATTGGGACCTCCAGAGCACTGGCGCACCCGGACGCGAGAAGCGCCGAACCCAGGGCGAGAACCATGAAGCGGATGGGTATTCTCATTGGAGGGTCTCCATGTCTTCGCCGATGGGAACCACTGGGTCGGGCGTGGGGGTTTCTTTGGGCTTTTGAGGGGCGTCTTTCTTCAGCTTCTTGTTCCGTTTTTCGTCGGCTTCGCGAAACAGGTCGTAGTTCTGCTGGATCGAGATGTTCTTGGGCTCCAGTTGCAGCGCCCTCTCGTATGCCGTCCGGGCCTTGTCAAAGTCACCCTGCTGCTCCAGCGTGACTCCGAGGTTGTTGAAGGCGGACGCCGAGTCGGGGTTCATGCCTGCAGCCTGCTCGAATCGGAACCTCGCCTCCCGCCACAATCCCCGACGGGCGACATCGATGCCAAAAGCAATCTCCTTCTTGGCTTCTTTTTCCTGTTCGGCGGGCAGAGTCACCGCGGCAGAAGCGAGAAGGCCGGCGACCATGGGAGTAATAAGGCGGAATCGCGTCATCGAAGGCGCTCCTTTGAGAAGCAATAAGAGATCCGTCATATTAGGTCACGCCCGCGCGATCAGAGCAAAAGACGGGCCAGATCGACGCCAAGGCTTCGGTAGGTTCTCGGGCTCAATGTGTCCCGCCATGGGGACACCGGCGAACGCAGAGAGGACGCCCGAGAGAGGATCCCCGCGAACTCTGGTCCTAGAAGATCCGGAAACTCACGGGTGCCTGAGCAATGGTCGCGACCGCACGCCCTCCCTTGATCGCGGGAGAAAAAACCCACTGCCGAACGCACTGGATGGCCGCGGCGTCGAGTTGGGGAATCGAACGCAACACGCGGGCCCGGCCCACCCGACCATCGACGCCGATCAAGATCTCCAGCACGACGGTTCCTTCGACCTTCTTGATGAAGGCCTCTTGCGAGTAAACGGGCTGGGTCTTCTTCAAGAGCCGCGGAGGTTGATCGTAGTCCATCACCGGGCCGTCGCCGGTTCCACCGATGACCCCGCCGAGCGTTCCGCCGAGCGTCCCCCCGACGGTGCCCCCTTCAACCCCGGCCTCCATCCCGTCTACGGATCCCGCCTCCGAGCCGGTCTCCACACCGAACTGCTTCAGAGGATCGATGCCTTTCTCGGGCTCCACCGGCTTGGGATCGTCCGGCACTTTAGGTTCGACCAGGACATCCGGGTCCGGCGGTTTGGCGCCCGTCTTTTCCGGAGCCTTGTCGGCTGGTTTCGTGGAGGCGCCCCTCGGTAGGGGCGGCGGCGGTGGGGGGGGAGGGTTGTAGATGAGGGCCCGGATGTAGTCGACCGCCGGCGGGCTCTCGTCAGGGTAGAGGAGCGGAGACAGAACGAGAACCACGATCAACCCGAGGTGAAGACCCATGGAGAGCCAGAACGACCGCCCCCGACGCGTCGGCTCCCGTGCCCCTCCCATGTAGTCGGAGAAGAGTTCGTCAGAGGCCGTAGGAGGCGGTTCGTAATCGGTCATGGGCAGGCTCTTCAGAGGGACAAAAGCAAGAAAACTGCCACTCCTCTTGGAAGACCGCGGAGTCTACCCTCGGGGCCTCGATCACCCGGACCCGAAGAGGCGTCGTAGACCCGGAGCGGCTGCCGGGGCTACGAGGACGGGACTCGAGCGCTTTGACGGTTCTGCCACCACACGACGATCGGGCTTGCAATATAAACCGTGGAATACGTTCCCACCAGAATCCCCACCACCATGGTGAAGCCAAAGCCTCGCAACACTTCACCCCCGAAAAGAAACAGGCCCAGAACGGCCAGGAAAGTCGTGCCATTCGAGATCAAGGTTCGGGTGAGCGTCTGATTCAGCGAGTCGTTCAGGATCTTCGCGAGCGAATCCTTCTTCTTCATTTTCAGGTTCTCCCTCGCTCGATCGAAGATGACAATGGTGTCATTCACCGAGTAGCCCACTAGGGTCAGCAGGGCGGCGATGATGTTCAGCGTGATTTCGTAGTTGAAGACGGCCAGAAAGGCCACGGTCACGAGGACGTCGTGAAACACCGCGATGGTGGCGGCGGCTCCCCAGATGGCGCCCCCGAAACGCCAGGTGATGTAGAGAAGTTGAAACACCAGGCCCCAGACCGTGAGTTGTATCGCTTTCTGACGAAGATCGGCGCCCACCGTGGGGCCCACGATCTCGGAAGACGACTCGATGATCCTGTTCTCCGGGTACTGCGCCTCGATCGACGCTCTTGCCGCGTTGGCGGCTTGATCCAGGTTGCCTTCGTCGGCCGCGGCGATTCTGACCAGAACCTGGTTCTTGCTGGGATCGTCGTAAGCCTGAATAGTGGCGTCCGGAACGGCTTTTCGGATCCGATCGGTTTCGGGGTTCTTTTCGAACCGGATGATCAACTGGGTCCCGCCGGAAAACTCGACCCCATAGCCCTTGGGGGCCGGGCCGATGTAGATACCCTTGGCCAGCATGAAGGCCATGCCGCCAAGGATGACGGCGAGACTCAAAGCAACGAAATACTTCGTCTTGCCGAGAAAGTCAAAATTAGGGTTCTTGAGGATTTCGAGCATTTTCTTCTGGTAGCGATTCCGTTAGATGGAGAGGGAGTCGACCTTGCGATCGCCGAGCACCCATTCGAAAAGGAACTTGCTGACGAAGTAGGAAGCGAAGACGTTCGCGATGAGACCCCAGACCAGAGTCACGGCGAATCCGCGAATCGCGCCGGTGCCGAACTGGAAAAGGAACGCGGCGGCGATAAGGGCGGTCGCGTGGGTGTCGAGGATGGTGATCCAAACCCGGTCGAAACCGTTGCTGACCGCGGTCTTTACGGTTTTGCCCGAGCGAAGCTCTTCACGAATGCGCTCGAAGATCAGAACGTTGGTGTCGACGCCGACACCGACGGTCAGAATGATTCCCGCGATTCCGGGAAGGGTCAGGGTGGCGCCTGCGTAGGCCATGGCGCCCAGAAGGATGAGCAGGTTGGCGAGCAAAGCCACCACCGCGTTGACCCCGGACATCCGGTAATAGAGAAGCATGAAGAGGGTGATGAAACCCATGCCGGCGGCCGAGGCGAGAACGCCAGAGCGGATGGAGTCCTTGCCCAGGGACGCGCCCACCGTCTGTTCCTGCAGGAAATTCAAGGTGGCGGGCAGAGCGCCCGCGCGCAGGACCTTGGCCAGTGTGTCCGCTTCCTCTTGAGAGAAGGTTCCTTGAATCACGCCCTGGTCGGTGATGCGCGAGTTGATCACCGGCGCCGATTCCACGGTTCCATCGAGAATGACGGCCAGACGCTTGCCCACGTTGTCTCCCGTGGCCTGGCCGAACTTCTGGGCTCCGGTCGGGGTCAATGAGAATTGAATGTCGGGGAGACCGGTTTCTCCGCTCACCCCGGGGCGGGCGTTCTTCAAGTCCCGACCGGTGATCACCGCCTCCTTCCGTACCAGGAAGAAGGACCGGGTTCCCGGCTCCGCCCCCGCGCCGGTGACGATCTCCAGGTTGGGTGCGGGCTCAGTCTGGCCGGGAGGCAGGAGCATCTCGCGGGTCGTGGCCTCGTTTTCAACGAGCTTCAACGAGAGTTGGGCCGTGCGCTTGATCATGTCCTTGGCTCGGACCACGTCGGTGACGCCCGGGAGCTGGACGAGGATTTGGTCCCCGGCGCTTCCATGAGCGGTGATGACCGGTTCGGCCACCCCCAGAACATTCACGCGGCGTTCCAGGGTGCGAATGGACTCCTGGACCGTTTGCTCCTTGAGCACGCGCTTGTAGGGGTCCGTCATCCTGATCGAGAAGCCGGAGGCGGTCTCGCTGAGATTCCATTCCGTGGAGCGGAAGAAGTCGCGAAGGGTGGTGCGCGCGTCCTTCGCCCGTGCGGGCTCGATGCTCTCCACCGTGAATGCGTCGATGCCGGTTCCCGTGACCAGGGCTCCGGGCATGCCAGCCCGGCCCAGTTCGCTCGAGGCCAGGGACACCGCGTCCGAAATGGTCGCGCGAAGCGCATCGTCCGTGACGACCTTCATGATCAAGTGCATCCCGCCCTTGAGGTCGAGTCCGAGTTTGATCTTCTCCTGGATAGGCCACAGGGAGACCAAGCAGGCGATCAGGAACGAACCGTAGAGGATCGCCTTGGTTCGCAGTTCCTTCCGCAGGAAAGTCCAGACGAGGGCTCCCACCGCAATCGAGATCACGAGCCAGAGCAGGAATGGATTCTTTGTAAGACTGTCCATCATCAATTTCCTAGGTTTTGGCCCCTTCGCCAGCACCCTCAAGCGCCGCAATGGCGCTGCGCTGAACGCGGACCTTTGTCTTGTCTGCAATGCGGACGTAGGCGTCTGAGCCTTCGATCGCCTCAATCACGCCATAAATTCCCGAGGCCAAAATCACGCGATCGCCGGCCTTGAGCGCCTTCAGGAGTTTTTCCTGGTCGCTCTGCTTCTTTCGAGACGGTCCGATCACGAGTACGTAGAAGATTCCGAAGACAATGGCCATGGGGAGGAAGGCCTCGAAGACGCTCGGCTGCGCGGGGGCCGCCTGCAAGGTCGCGAGAAGAACGGAGTCCATGGGTTGGTATTTTGGGAAGCGAGCGGGTATTTGTTTAAAGAAAGTGACCTTCGAAACGGCGCGCGAGGATTCCTAGGTCCCTCCCGAGCGCTCCTTTGGTGAGGAGAATCAGGCGGAGAAACCCTGGAGGGTCTCCTGCCGGAACGTTTCAAAGCGGCCCGCGACGATACTCTCCCGTGCCCTTCCAACCAAATCCAGATAGAAGAAGAGATTGTGGAGGGTGGCCAGGACCGCCCCGGTGATCTCGTTCGATAGATGCAGATGGCGGAGGTAGGCCCGCGAAGCCATCCGACAGGAAGGACAGCGACAATCGGGGTCGATGGGTGAAGAATCGCGAGCAAACTTCGCGTTGCGAATCGATAGTTTTCCCCGCCAAGTGAAGAGTTGCCCGTTTCGGGCATTGCGAGTCGGCAAGACGCAGTCGAACATGTCCACCCCGCGCGCGATGCCCTCAAGCAGGTCCTCCGGCGTTCCGACTCCCATCAGATACCGAGGTTGATCCTGGGGAAGGCTCCGATCCATGACTTCCAGGATTCGAACCATGTCTTCCTTGGGCTCGCCGACGGAGAGACCTCCAATGGCATAGCCAGGAAAACCGATCGACGTGATGGCCCGTGCGCTTTGTTCGCGAAAGTCGCGGTGGACGCCGCCTTGCACAATTCCAAAAAGCCACTGATCTTCGCGGGTGTGAGCTCGTTTCGACCGGTCCGCCCAGCGCGCGGTGCGCTCGGTCGCCTCGAGAACCTCCTCGCGCGAGGCCGGGAACGGAGGACACTCGTCGAAGGCCATAACGATATCGGCGCCGAGCTTCATCTGAATTTCAATCGATTTCTCCGGCGAGAGTTCCAGCCGAGCGCCATCCAGATGGCTGCGGAACACCACACTCTCCTCACTGCGTTTCCGGAGCGCCGAGAGACTCATGACCTGATACCCCCCGCTGTCGGTCAAGAAGGGCCGGGAGAAACCGGTGAAACCGTGAAGGCCCCCGAGGGCCTGCACCAGGGCTTCGCCAGGTCGCACATGCAAGTGGTAAGTGTTCGCGAGAATGATCTGCGCGCCGATCTCTTCGAGATGAGCGGCCGTGAGCCCCTTCACCGAGCCGGCGGTCCCGACGGGCATGAAGATCGGCGTCTTGATGGTGCCGTGGGGCGTGATCAGACGTCCCGATCGAGCGCGATTGGACCTCGCTTCAATCAGGAACTCAAAGAATTTCAAACACCCTCTTCATGGTTGGAGTCGAGTATAGAGAACGCGACAACGACAGCCGCGCTCAAGCCTCTATATAAGAAACCACCATGGACACGATCCGTCCTTCCGCCCGCCGAGGAACGTCGCGAGCCCCGCGTCATCACAACGCGAACCCATACCCGGGCCGGTTCAGGATTTCCGACGCTTATGTTAAACAAACAATACTACTAACAAAAACAGAAGGAAGCACAGCCGATTCTCAACAGAACTTCCACAGGCTAAGACGATGAAACAAAGGGAGACGGGTCGATGAAAATCTGGTCGCATCGCTTGACAATGTGCAAGTCATTGCCTACGCTCCTACTAGTGCATGCCCCTGTTGTCAACACAAAATATTGGAAGCAGGGGTCGGCAACACCTAGATGGAAAGGGGGGATTACACACCATGGCTGCTAAGAAAGCTAAGAAGGCTGCAAAGAAGAAGAAGTAAGTCGCTTCCATTGCGGCTTCAGGAGGGGGTGAGCAATCACCCCCTTTTTTGTTTGCCTCCGCTCGAACTGAGAAGGAATCGTTCGACCGCAACCGCGACGCCGTCAGCATCGTTCCCTGGCACCACCTCGAGGCCGAGCGCATGCAGTGCGGGCTCCGCGTTCCCCATGATGCAGCCCTTCCCCGCCGCCTGCAGCATCAACCGGTCGTTCCAGTTGTCTCCAATGGCCAGAACCTGACTCATCCCAAAGCCCCACCGCGAGCACAGGAAGTCGAGCGCCTCAGACTTGTCGACGGTGGGGGCCACGATATCGACGAGAGAGAGGTCATCCTCGGGGTAAACAGTTCTGAGAACCGAAACCCCAAACCCGCCGGTTTCAATTGCGGTCGCGAGATCTTGCATCGCGCGCATCGAACCGCCACACATGACCTGGAGGGGCGCATCCTGCTCCGCGGCGACCGCGGCCTCGAGATCCGAAACCACCCTGACATCGGGATGAGATCGACTGAGGTAGTAGGCGAGAAGGGTGTGAGAGGGCGAGGCCGTTTCAACGTAGAGGAGGCCTTCGCCGCGGTGGCCGAAATGGACCACGGGATCGGCACCCACGCTCTTGGTGAAGCTCACGACCGCGATGGCCGCGGTTCGTGCGAGCGGGCGCACTCGAATGGCCACAGAATTCTCGATCACCAGACCGCCATTGTGCAGAACCAGCGCCTCCGCTCCGGGCAGGAGTTCGGCGACCTTCCTGGCCGCCGGATAGCGTCGTCCGGTCACCAGTGCGATTCGCACGCCCGCGCTCCTCGCCGCCGCGATCGCCGCGTGATTGCGAGGGGAGATCTCCTTACGGGAATTAAGCAACGTTCCGTCGAGGTCGAGAGCGAGAACGCGAAAGGCCCGAGCCGCGACGGCGCTCACCGCGCCTCGCGACCGTCAAAGACTTCGACGCGCTCGATCACGTCACCGGGACGGAGTCGATCCACGACCTCCATTCCCGAAAGCACTTGGCCGAACTGGGTGTACGCCCCTTCCAGCTGAGGTTGCGGCTCCAGTGCGATGAAGAATTGGGAACCACCGGTGTCCTTCCCCGAAAGAGCCATGCCGACGGCGCCGCGACCATAGGGGCGCGGGTTGTACTCGCAGCGAATGGTTACTCCGGATCCGCCATAGCCATCTCCCCGTGGATCGCCCGCCTGAACCAGGAATCCCGGAACCACGCGATGGAAGGTGAGGCCGTTGAAGAAGCCCGCCTGGGCGAGTCGCACGAACGACATCGAGGTCAAAGGAGCATCGACGAGATCGAGGGCTATCGCGATCGTGCCGTAACGGGTGGAGATCAGGACGTGCGGGGAAAAAAGCGCCCGCCCCTCCGGCGCGTAGATCGACACCAGCCGGCGCGCCTCCGGCAACCGAAGAGCCGATGCCTCGGGTGGCGCAAACCCCTCAACCAGAGCGTCCATGGCCCTTTGCCTGACCGCGCGCGAAAGATCAGACCCAGCGATGCGCCGGAGCACGGTCCGGCTCGGCTCGCCTCGTCCGTGCGCCAGAGCATCCACAACCGCGACCCGGGTTTCGATATCCGGGTCCGACCCAGAGGCATCGAAGGCGCGGGCGATCGCCTCGCTGAAACGCGGGTCATCGATTTCTGCGAGCCCGGAAAAGGCCTCCACGGTCGCGGCGCGGACGCCCATGTCTTTGTGCTCCAGATAACTGAGAAGAGTGGGCACCGCGTCTTGGCCGCGCGCGCGCGCCAGGGCGGCCAAGACGCCCGGAACCGTACGGGTGTCGGTGTCTTCCAGCATGGCCAGGAGAAGGGGGGCGGCCCGCTCGCCCAGATTCTCAGCCAGAGCACGAGCCACCGCCTGGCGCACGCGCCAGTCAGGGTCGGGCCCAATGGTCGACAGGACGAGACCCACGTCGTCCGCATCGAGCTTGACCAATGCGGGCCAGGCGGCCGACCGGATCCAAGGATCGAGGTGGCCGACGTTCTCGATGACCCGGGGACGCCATCGTGAGTCGGCCGGGAGTGCGGCCAGGGTCAGCAACGCCTCCCGGCGGAGGACGAGGTTTGAGGAGTCGAGGTGAAGAGCCGCTGCCGTTGAACCTTCGGCGGAGCCGATGGCCGCCACCGCACGCAGCGCCTCAAGCACCACTCTGGGGTCTCGGTCCTCGGCGAGCCGCCGGGCGATATTGAGATGCTTGGAAGCTTTGAGCCCACCCAGACCCTTCGCGGCGAGAGAGCGAATGAGAGGGTCCTCGGCGTCAGCGCCGGCCAGAAAGATAGGGGTGAGCCTCGGGTCTAAAACGCGCACCGCCGCCCATACACAGGCCCACCAATCAACGGCAGGAACTCCGTCGCTTCGGAGGACTGCGCGGGCGAAGGCCTCGGCGTCCTTGAGACGGGCAAGGGCCACCAGATGGAGTCGAAGCTCGATCCACGGATCGTCCGCGCGACCGGGGTCGTCGCCACGAATGCGCAACACGCCGTCCCGGGTCTTGGGCAGGGCTCGGCGGAAAGCGTCGGCGATCGCCGGGCCCGAAGACGACTGCCCGATTCGACTCAAAGCCTCGGATGCGCGACCGCGCGTGATCGCGTCGTCGTCCGAGAGGGTCTCGGTGAGGGCCTCTCGGGCTTCAGGCGCCGACATCAGCCCGAGGGCAAAAGCGGTGGCCCGTCGGACCTCTACCTCCGGATCACGCAGGCGTTCGATGAGTCGCGGGATTGCGAGGGGATCCCCAATCCGACCGGCGGCGAGCGCCGCTCGCCGCCGCACCGCCGCATCCTCGTTTAGAAGAAACGTCTGGAGCGAACCGCCTCCGAGGGTGCGGCTGTCCTCGAGCACGAGGATTCTGGCCAAGATCTCGACCTTCGACAGAGGATCGGGCAAACCCGTCACCCCATGCCTTGTTCCCGAAGTCGCGCAGGCCAGGGGCAGCGGAAGCAAGAGCCAGGCGAGAGACCGTGGGATTCGTGACATCGGCTCCTTGGCTTTCCTGAGAATCAAGGGCGAAGTGTAATTCGCTGCTCAGGTCCGGGCCGCAAAACCACGAACTTCGGGCCCCCGCCTTAGACTGGATGCCCCATGAAAGTCGGAATTCTCGGATTGCCGCAAGTCGGCAAGAGCACACTCTTCTCCCTTCTGACGGGCGCGCCCGCCCCCCAACCCGGCAAACCCGACCCACGCATCGGAATCGCCCGAGTTCCAGATCCCAGACTGGATGCGCTGGCCCAACTGTTTTCTCCCAAGAAGAAGACGCCGGCCACTATCGAGTTCGTCGATGTTCCAGGCGTGGCCAAGGGCGAGGGCGCCTCTTTGATCGACTTGCCGGCCCTTCGAGGCGCCGATGCGTTCTTGCATGTGGTTCGCGTATTCGAGAACGAGGCCGTGGCCCACGCGGATGGTTCGCTGGATCCAGGGCGCGACATCGAAATGCTGGAGCTTGAATTCATCCTCGCCGACCTCACCCTGGTCACCACGCGCCTCGAGCGCTTGGCCGCGGCGATCAAGAAACTCAACAAAGCCGAAGACCGGGTGGAGTCCGAACTCCTCTCCCGCCTGAAGACTCACCTCGAAAGCGAGGTCCCTTTGCGCGAGATCGACCTCGCCGCCGAAGATCGCAAGAAGGTGAAGAACTACTCCCTGCTCTCGATCAAGCCCATGGTCATCGCCCTGAACATGGGCGATGCCGACATCAAGGCCCCCGACGTGATCCTCGGAAAACCCAAGGTTGCGGCTATGGCGAAGCGTCCGAACGTGGCTCTGTGCGCGGTCTCCGCCACTATTGAAATGGAAATGGCCCAACTTCCGGCCGAAGACGCCCAGGCCTTCCGGGACGATCTGGGACTGAGCGAGCCGGGGTTGGACCGGATCGTTCGCTCCGCATACGGACTCTTGGGCTTGATGTCTTTTCTTACCGCCGGAGAGGACGAGTGCCGCGCCTGGACGATTCGCCGGAACACCCGCGCCCAAAACGCGGCCGGCGAAATCCACTCGGACATCGAGCGAGGATTCATCCGCGCGGAAGTGGTTCCCTACGAGGCTCTGATCGCGGCCGGGTCGCTTTCCGCCTGCAAGGAAGAAGCCACCTTGCGCCTGGAAGGCAAGGATTACATCGTGCGGGATGGCGACGTGGTCAATTTCAGATTCAACGTCTGAAGCGCCGGTGATTTCTCCCCCGCCCTGTTCCGCATGCGGAAGGCCGGTGGCCATGGCTCGGGCAACCTGCCTGTATTGCGGAGCGCCCATTTCCGAGGAAACCCTCGCGGCGGCGGCCATGGCCGCCCGCCGCGTTCAGCAAACGCCGATTCTGGCCCAACTGCAGACCGCGGCCAAGGGTCTCGGCCGCGAAACGGGGTCCCGGCGCTATGTGGTCATCGACACGTCCGCGGTCACGGCAGAGGCCGTCGCCGCGGCATGTTCAGTTTCAATCTGGGAAGCTCGCCAATGGCGGGCGGCCGCTGGCTTCCGGCTCGTCAAAGTGAGCGCCGAACCGATGGATGGACCCCTGGAACGCGGCCTGAGGGATCAAGGAGTGAGCTTTTTTGTTATTCCCGAGGACCGAGTCGCGCGGTCTCGAATCCCGGTTCCCCTGGAATCGATCGACTTTTCCAGGATCCCGGCGCACTGTTCTCTGCGTCCCGACCCGGATGCGGAGCCCGTCCGGCGAGACCTGCCGGAGTCTGACCTTGCCCTCATAGTCTCGGCCTCGATCAAGCGAGAGAGGGTCAAAGAGCAAACCTCGCCCAAGAAAAGCGCGGACGCCCGCTTGGAGGACGCGTGGGTCGTGCATCTTCATCTGAAGGGCGAGGCCAGGCCTTGGGAAGTCGACCCTCGTCGAACCTCCTACGCGGGCGTGGGCCTTGCGTCGGCGCACATGAATACACAGGAACTTGTGCGCCGCTTGTCGGCCACCGTTTCCCACGACGAAACCTTCAAGAACATGGTCCCCGCCCTATCACCCGGCGTCGATCCGGTGGGCGACCTCGTCGCCCTGAAGACCGCGACCAGGACCGCGGCCAAGCAACCCATGCGCGTTGTCCTCGACAACCTGGCCCAATTTCGTGAATATTCCGCGTGGCGAGGCGCCATCGAAGAGGCCAGGAGAGAAGGCCTTTGGGTAAGGCGCTGAACGGCGCTCTTCCTAGCTCGTTGTGCTACTTTTCCAACCGCACATGAAGCTCGTGGTCCAGATTCCCTGCCTCAACGAGGAAGACACTCTTCCCGCGGCCCTGCGCGTGATTCCCAGAACGATCGAGGGGATCGACGAAGTCATTGTTCTGGTCATCGACGATGGATCCAAAGATCGGACCCGGGAGGTGGCCCTGGCCAACGGCGCCGACCACGTTCTACGGTTTACCCGGCACAAGGGGCTGGCCAGCGGTTTCATGGCCGGCCTGGACGCGAGCCTCAAACTCGGGGCCGACATCATCGTGAACACCGATGCCGACAACCAGTACCCTGCGGCCGACATTCCCCGCCTCATCGGGCCCATCCTGCGGGGGGAGGCGGACATGACCATCGGCGACCGGCAGGTCTCCGAGGTCGCGCATTTCTCGTGGATGAAGCGTCGGCTCCAAAGACTTGGCAGCTGGGTGGTCAGAAAAGTCTCGGGGACCGATGTTCCCGACACCACCAGTGGGTTTCGCGCTTTTTCGCGCGAGGCCGCGCTTCGGATCAACATCATCAGCGAATTCACCTACACCCTCGAATCCATCATTCAAGCCGGGAAGAAGCGACTGGCCATCGCGCACATGCCGATTGAAGCCCGGGAGACCCGGCCGTCCCGCTTGTTCGGCTCCACCCCCGAGTACGTCAAGCGATCAATCGCGACCATTCTGCGAATCTATGCGATGTACGAGCCTTTCAAGGTCTTCATGATTCTCGGGGGGGTGCTCTTCTCGGCGGGGGCGGCTCTCGGTGTCCGTTACGCCTATTTCTGGTGGCAGGGGGATATTCGCGGCCACGTTCAGTCGGCGATTCTCTCGGTGCTCCTGCTCATTCTCGGTTTCCAGACTCTGCAATGGGGCCTCATGGCCGACCTCATCGCGAGCAATCGGAAGCTGATCGAGGATGTTCTCTATCGCGTTCGAAAAGCCGAGCTCGGCCCGGCCCGTGAACCCCGTGGCTGAACCGCGGGACACCACCGTCGTCATTCCCGCCTTCAACGAAGCCGGTGGGATTGCCGACACCATCCAGGGCCTGAAAAATCAGGGGTTCGCGGAGATTCTGGTGGTCGATGATGGATCGACGGACGACACGGCTCCGAGGGCAGAATCCAGTGGCGCGCGGGTGGTCCGGCATCCCTACAACAAGGGAAACGGGGCCGCGGTGAAGACGGGCATCCGTGAGGCGCGAACACCCGTCGTCCTTCTGATGGACGCCGACACGCAACACGACCCCAAGGAGGCGAGCAAACTCATCGAACCCGTGGGCTCCTTCGATATGGTGATCGGCGCGAGGTCCTTGGGCGATCAGTCTTTCGTCCGCGCCGCCGGGAACGCGGTCTTTCGAAGTCTCGCCTCCTGGCTCACCGGCCGGCCCATTCCCGACCTGACCTGCGGCTATCGAGCCGCGAAACGTCAGGCGCTTCTCGAGGTTCTGCACCTTCTCCCGAATGGCTTCTCGTATCCCACGACATCGTGCCTGGCCCTGATGAAATCCGGCCAGAGCGTGCTCTTCGTACCCATCACGGCCCGGCCGCGCGTCGGCGTCTCGAAGATCCGTCCCCTCAGAGACGGCGCCTTGTTCATTCTGATCATCTTCAAAATCGTCACCACCTACGCGCCCCTCCGAGTCTTCGCGCCCGTGGCTGCCCTCGCGTTCCTGACCGGAGTGGGTTATGGGGTCTGGAACGTGGTCAAGTTCGACAAGATACCCATGGGCTCGGCAATGTTGATCCAGCTCGGAGTGGTGGTTTTTCTGTTCGGTCTCATTTCCGAACAGATCGCGTCCATACAGGACAGGCGTTGAGAAGGGCCTACGCCAAAGGCGACGTCCTGGCTCTCGTCGTTCTCACGGTCTTCCCCTTAGTCGCCTACCTCGAACCGCTGCTCGATCATCGCCTGCTGGGCCCGGGCGACGGGGTGGCTCTGCATCTGCCTCTGCGAACCGAGGCCTTCAGGGCTTACCGCTCCTTCTCCCTCCCTTTCCTGAATACCAAGGAGTTTCTGGGCACACCACTCCTCGCCGCCTATCGAGGCGGCGTTCTCTATCCGCTCACCATTCTCCTCGCTCCCTTCGAACCCTTCTCGGCTTTTCAGGCGCTGGTTCTCATCTCGGTCTCCCTGACCGGCGTCCTCACGTATTTCTATCTAAAGCGCCTGGGGGCGGGTGCTGTGGGAGCCTTCGTCGGCGCCCTGTCGTTTGCCTACGGTCCTTACCTGCTGAGCCATTTCGAAGACACGGGGACGCTCGTCGCCGCTCCGATGCTGCCCCTCGTTCTGCTGGCCGCCGAATCGCACATGAATCGGGCGAGTGCCTCGCGCCTGGTCGGCCTCGGAGTCTCAATCGCTCTCCTTGTCCTCGCCGGTTCCCCCGAGGCTCTGAAGGCGGGGGGCGCTCTGCTGTTTGGCCGCCTGCTTCTTGGGCACACGCTGAGTCGCTCGCCGCGCGCGCCCTCTCCCCTCATGACGGGTCTCGCCATCATTCTGGGCTTGGCTCTTTCCGCTCCCCAGTGGTTGCCCACCGCCGAGATACTTCCCTCGGCGGGTCGGCAGGCCACGGGCCTGCTGGCGGAAGCTGCGGCCGAGGTCGTTTCCGGCATGGCCGGTCTCATCCTGAAGACGGTGACCCACACTCCAGCGGCGAGCCTGGCCCTCGCCAGTCTGCCCCTTCTCTTCGAACGTCTGCCGGTTCGGGTTCTGCTTCTTGCCGTTTTCGCGTCCCTCGCTCTGCAGACCGGTCGAGGACCTTTGCTGGCCCCGGGTGCTTTGCCTTTGGTCCTGGAATTCGCGCTCGCGGTTCTCGCTGGCCTGGCGCTCGACGAGCAGTGGCGGGAGCGGAGGACCCGCAAGGGTCGGCGGCTTCGAGCGTATTTTCTGGTGGCGTCATTGGCCTCGGTGGGCGTTCTCTCGATAGCCGCCGCCACCCTGGGCGGACTTCCGGACCGCTTGGCCGGTGCGGTAGGTGTCTTCGCCATCGCCCTGATCGTCTACTTTGCCCTCGCCGACGCCCGAAGCGATGTCGCGGCCGGAGTCTTTCTCCTGCCCCTCGCCGTCTCGTTCGCCCTGCAACCTGCCGGCCGTGACGTGTTCAAGGACGCACCGACCCGGGGTCAACTTGTTTTCGGAACGCCGACCCGCCACGCGGTCGACCGAGCTTTGGCCGAACTTGGTCCGAGCCCTCGAGTTCTGACCCTCGTGCGCGCCTTTCCGACCGAACAGGCTCTCGACCTTGGCTTTGCCGGCTACGGAGCCTTGGCGCCGAGAATTCAGGCCAACGGTTACGACCCCATGGCGCCGATCTCCGTTCGGAGGGCGCTCGGCGAGATGGGGGCGAGGGGTTTTCTGACCGAGAAGTCGTTGACTCCAGATATCGCTGTGCTCCGAGCCTGGTCGATCGATGCCGTTCAAATCAGGACCGCGGATTTGGCTCGATCCGCCTCGAATGAGGCTTACGAGGTCGCCATTGCGCCAGGCTCGCGCCGGGTCTTCGCGCTCCCGGACTTGAGACTCAAGGCGATCACATTGACTTTCGCGGCGGGCCCACATCCCTCGCTCAATGTCTTCGCTCGAGTGAGCGGCAACCGCGAGATTCCCCTCGGAACGGTGTCGAGCGCTGGACCAGGGGAGGTCCTCTCTCCCGCGTTCCGAACCGACGCCATCATCATCGAAGTCCCTCCCGAGACCGCGGGCGTTTCGACGCCCGCGCGACTGGCCGGCCTCGACGTAGAGACCCAGGACGGAACCAAGATCGTGACCTCCCGTATTTCCGCCTACCTGTCCGATCCCGCGTTTCAGGAAATCGTTGGTACCCCTCAGATCAGGGTCTTCAGGCTCTTGGGCGCCATGCCTCTGGTCTCCGGTCCCGCCCCCCTGACCGGCGTCTCGGGACCGGACCCGGGAGGACGAGTCGCATTCCACAGCGAGACTGCGCAAAGTGTGGATGTGGCTCTGCCTTTCCTGAGAGGATGGCGGGGCGACGTCGCGGTTTCCGAACACTCGGGCCGGCTTCGGGTTGAAGCCCCGGCCCGCAGCGCGACTCACTTGAACTATGCGCCCACCCTGTTCGTGCCGGGATTGTGGATCGCGTTTGCCGGAGTGTCCCTGGGGGCCTTTCTTCTGGCTCGGCCGGCCATCCTGGCCGTCTTGCTCAAAACTCGGCAAATCGAGAGAAAATAGCGGTTCCGCCTGAAAGCAGTATGACGAACCCTCGCCCCTCGGTCTCCGTGTTCTTTCCCGCCTACAACGACGCCGGAACCATCGCGAGTCTGGTCATCCTGGCTCACATGACGGTCCGGCGCTACACCGACGACTACGAAATCATCGTGGTCAACGATGGGAGTCCCGATCACACCGGAGAGCTGCTCGACGAAATGGCCCGGGTGAATCCCTGGCTCAAAATCGTCCACCACGCCCAGAACCGCGGCTACGGAGGCGCATTGCGCACCGGGTTCGAAACGGCTTCGAAGGAACTGGTTCTCTACACGGACGGGGACGCCCAGTACGACCCGCGAGAGTTTGCCCTCTTGCTCGACGCCTACTCGGAGGAGGTCGACTTCGTGAACGGATACAAGATCTCCCGGAACGACCCCCTTCATCGCAAGGTGATTGGCCGCGTCTACCACCACTTCGTCAAGCTGGCCTTTGGTCTTCGCATTCGGGATGTCGACTGCGATTTCCGTCTCATGCGAAAAAGCATCTTCGACAAGGTGCGGCTCACCCGCTCCTCCGGAGTCATCTGCGTGGAGCTCATGAAGCAGGTCCACGACCATGCGTTCCGGATCGCCGAGGTCCCGGTCCACCACTATCACCGCACCTACGGCACGAGCCAGTTCTTCAATTTCCCCAGAGTCTTCAGGACCCTGCGCGATCTCGCCAGTTTGTGGGTCGAACTCACGATCGGCAAGAGCCATCTGAAGCCCGCGGCCTGACCTATGACCTCCCACCTGGATTCGTATCGAAACCGCGCAGTTCTGGTCACCGGGGGCCTCGGTTTCATCGGTTCGAATCTTTGCCGCCGCCTGGCCGACCTTGGCGCGCGGGTGACGGCGGTGGATTCCCTGCTTCCGGACTACGGCGGGAATCTCTTCAACCTGGATGGTTACGAAGACAAGGTTCGAATCAACATCGCGGATGTCCGGGGCCACGCCATGGAGTATCTGGTGCAGGGTCAGGATGTGGTCTTCAACCTGGCGGGCCAGGTCAGCCACCTCGATTCCATGAGCGATCCGTTCACGGATCTCGAAATCAACTGCCGATCGCAGCTCTGGATCCTCGAAGCGCTCCGCAAGCGGAACCCCGAGGCCAAGATCGTGTACGCGGGAACCCGCCAGATCTATGGCCGTCCGCAGAGACTGCCCGTCGACGAGGAACACCCGCTGGCTCCCGTCGACGTGAACGGCATCAACAAGGTCTCGGGGGAGTTCTATCACCTCGTTTACAACCAGGCGTACAGCATCCGCGCCTGCTCTTTGCGCCTCACCAATACCTATGGTCCGCGCCAACTCATCCGGCACAACCGGCAAGGATTCATAGGCTGGTTCATGAGGAAGGCCGTGCTCGGAGAGACGATCGAAGTCTTTGGCGATGGCGCCCAGCGGCGCGACTTCGACTACGTTGACGACGTGGTCGATGCCTTCCTGCGCGCGGGGGCGAGCGAAGCCTCCAACGGGGAGGTGTTCAACCTCGGCGGCGGGCCGCCGGTTTCCCTTCTCGACATGGCGAGGGACCTGGCCCGGCTCTCGGGGAGGAGCGAGATCAAAGTCATTCCCTTTCCCGAGGAGCGTAAGAAGATCGATATCGGCGATTTCTACTCGGACGCCCGGAAGATCGAACGGGTTCTCGGCTGGAAGTCCACCACGACCCTCCTCGACGGCCTGGTTCGGACCCTCGATTACTACCGAAAGAACAAGGACCGCTACTTGTGATCAACCCGCCCCCGGTTCCTTTCAACGATCTCCGGTCCAAGGTGGCGCGCCATCGCTCGGCGATCGACCGGGCCATCGGGCGCGTCCTGGATCGCGGGTACTTCATCCTCGGCCCGGAGGTCGATGCGTTCGAGAAGGAACTCGCCACCGCCATGGGGATGAAAGACGCGGTGGCCGTCGCCAATGGCACCGATGCCCTGATGCTCGCCTTGGAGGTCAAGGGTATTGGTCCGGGGGACGAGGTCATCACTTCGCCCATGTCGGCCGCTTTCTCGGCCCTGGCTATCTCTCGCCTGGGCGCGGTTCCCGTTTTTGGCGACATCGACCCGAAGACCATGAATCTCGATCCTGCGACGATCGAGGCTCGCCTCACCTCGCGCACCCGGGGCCTTCTGCCCGTGCATCTGTACGGTCATCCTGCGGACATGGATCCGATCATGGAGGTTGCGCGCCGCCACAACCTTCTGGTGGTTGAAGATGCCTGCCAGGCGCACGGTGCTCGGTATAAGGGTCGCCCGGTGGGGGGCATGGCCGGAATCGCCGGACTCTCGTTCTATCCCACCAAGAACCTCGGCGGGCTCGGAGATGGTGGGGCGATCCTGGTGGACGATCCTGATCTCGCGGGAAGGCTGCGGCAGCTTCGCAACGGCGGTCAGAGCGAGAAATACCAGCACGACATCATCGGAACGAACTCCCGACTCGACGATTTGCAGGCCGCCGTCCTTCGCGAATTTCTCCACACCCTCGAGGCCGAGACCGCGCGCAGACGCGAGATCGCCGAGCGCTATTTCGAAGCCTTTCGCGGTCTTCCCCTGGGCCTCCCTGAGGAGCAAACCTACGCCCGCGCGGTGTACCACCTCTTCGTGGTGAGGCATCCACGTCGCTCCGCGTTCCGGGAGACTCTCGCGGCTCGCGGGGTGGGAACGCTTGTTCACTATCCCGTCGCCCTCCATCTCCAGCGGGCCTACGCTGCGCTTGGCGGAAAACGAGGCGACCGACCCGCGGCCGAACGGGCCGCGGACGAAATTGTTTCTCTCCCGGTCTATCCTGAACTCACGGATGCCCAGGTCGGCAGCGTGATCGGCGCGGTCAGGGAAGCCGTCCACGCCTAAGGCCTTCCGGTCTTCCGTTCTCGGGATTGATCGATTGCCACAGACCCTCGGAGCCGCTCTAGCCATTCCCGCAGCGATCGTTCTCCTGCTGCTCCCCGGCCTCAGTTTCCTTTCCCTTCTGAGGGCCTCTGATCGCGAGCGCCTGGGTCTCGACGAGCGGCTCTTCTTGACCGGGGCGATTTCGGTGGCCGTCTCGTCCTGGGTGGCGCTGCTGCTGGCCGAGCTCGGAGCCTTCGGCACCGTCCGGGCCGCCCTCTTCGAAGTGGCCGTCCTCGCGCTTGTCTTCGCGATCGCTCTCCGCCTGGGCGTCCGTCCGGCCCGTCCCTTTGCCCGTCCCGCCCCCGCGGAGAAGACCTGGCCCTCCCTCGCCGTCCTGGCCCTGGCTTTTCTCCTTCAGGCCCGACCCAGCGAGTACATCGTGGGGGGCCGGGATCCCGGCGCCTACGTCTCGGCCATGGGCGTCATCGCCCGTACCGGAGCCATCACGCACCTCGATCCGGTGCTGGCATCGATTCCGGCCGAGGATCTTTCGCTCTTCTACGCGAACCTGGACGAACCCCCCTTTCGTTTCTCGCTCCAACAGAACGAAGACAAACCCCAGGTGTCATGGCCACGGTTCATGGGTTTCGAATTGGATCATCCCCGCAGCGGCCTGATCACGCCCCAGTTCTTCCACCTCTTCCCGGCCTTCGGCGCCTACCTCTTCGAAACCATGGGCGTCCGAGGAGCCCTGGCGACACCTCCGATCTTCGGCATCCTGGGGACGCTCGCCACCTTCTTCCTGGGTCGGCGAATGTTCGGCGCCAAAGTCGCCCTGCTCGGCGCGCTCGGTCTCGCCACCAGCGTCCTGCAGGTCTGGTTTGCCCGCTACCCGGTGTCCGAGGGCTTTTCGCAATTCTTGATCCTCTCCGGACTCTTCGCGCACCGACTCGATCAGATCAGCGATGCGCGTGCGTTTGGGTGGCTGTCGGGAGCGCTTCTCGGCCTGACCCTGCTGGTTCGCATCGACAGCGTTCTGCTTCTCCTCCCTTTGGCTCTTTGGGTGGCGTTTCAAATCCTGAGCCGGGAGCGGGCCAACCGGAGCTCCCGGGTGATGGGCGTCATCGTTCCGCTTTCGGTCCTCCTCGCCCATGCGGCGATTCACGCCGCCCTTTTCAGCAATCGCTACGTGTATCAGATTCTCACCCGACGCTATTGGAGCCATCCGCCCTTCTTCTGGCTGCTCGCCGCCTTCGCCTTCTCGGCCCTCGCCTTCCTGCTTTGGCGGGAGGCGCCGCGGATTACCCGTGGGTTGGATCAACGGGTCGCGACCGTGCGCCTCGTCGTCGTCGTCATCGTCGGCGCGCTCGCGATATATGCGATCGCCTTGCGCCCGTCGCTCTCCGCCTGGGCGGGGGGCGACGGCAATGCAAAAACCGAGAAGCTCTCGGATCTCGGGCTCCTCCAGGATCTGGGCTTCGATCGCCTGGCCGCCCATGACGCGCAGGCCCTGCGCCGCTATTCCTGGTTTGTGGGAGCCCCCGCCCTCGCTCTGGCGTTCATTGGGCTCGGCATTCTGCTGCGGCGGGCCGGGTCGAACGACATGCTTCCGCTGGCCGTGCTTCTGGTGTTCTCTGGTTTCTATTTCTACAAGATCCGGGTCTTCAACGATTATTTCTTCGCCATGCGACGGTACGTACCGGTGACCCTGCCCTTCACCTTCTTGCTGGCCGCCTTGGCGATCGTCAGCCTGGGGCGGCGGTCGAAGAGATGGCGCATGGTCGCGAGCGCCTGCGGTCTGCTCGCGCTCGGAGCGTCCGTGGCCAACACCTTGCCGATTCTGTCGTACGTGGACTGGAAGGGCAGCGTGCGGTTCGTAGCCGACGTGGCCCGGCGATTCGGCCCCCGCGACATCGTGCTCTTCGAGCAGCCCAAGAACATCCATCTCCTCTCCCTGCCGCTGTGGGGTTTGTACGGCGCCAACGCACTGGAGTTCCGCCGGTTCAACCCGGACCCGGAGCGGCTATCGCATCTCATTTCCGTCTGGCGAAAGACGTACCGAAACATCTACTTCGTGACCAGCTACCGAACCGATGTCTGCGGTCTGTTTCTCGAGCGCACGCAAACTCTCCGGTTCACGTCTTCGGAGTTTGAATGGACCTACGACCGCGTTCCCCGCAAAGCAGAACCCCGGGCGGTTGAGTTCTCGCTCTTCCGGGTGGTCGAACCGGAAACTCTGCGCGTGAGCAACGAACCCCTCATCGACATCGGCGGGTCGGGCGATCCCCAGACCTCCGGTTTCTTTGAAAAGGAGGCTACGGGCGAGCGGACATACAGATGGACCGGCGGTTGTCTGGATGATCGAGGGAATGCGACGGGTTCGATCTACGTCCCTGCGGCCACCGGGGGAGCGCGCGTCCGCATCCGAGCCACCGCCCATCTTCGGCCCGAAACGGCCAAGCCGGCGCACGTCAGGGCTTTCTTCAACGACGTTCTCGTGGGCGAGTTCAGCACGGACGGCACGTGGGCTGATTTCGAGGTCACCCTGCCGGCGCCGCTGCCCCCCGGCTCAAAACTCCTCCGACTGGAGGTGCCGGCGTGGCGACCGTCGAACACGGATCCCCTGGCCACCGACACTCGCGATCTCGGAATCATGGTCGACCGTATCGAAATCCTGGGCCCGCCCCCGAAACCATGAAGGTGCTGATGGTCACGTCGTCCTATCCGCTCTTCGCGGGCGACGGGACCGCTCCGTTCATCGAGGAGATGGCGCGCAGCCTGGTCGCTCGCGGGCATCGGGTCGACGTGGTCTTGCCCGCCCACCCTCGACTCAAGCGTGATCTTGAACCCGGCCTGCGGTTCTTCCCTTTCGCCTACGCTCCTCTGCCGGGGTTGAACGTGTGGGGTTACGCCCTCAGCATGAACGCTGATCGTCATCTCAAATGGAGAACCGCTCTGGTCGCGCCCTTTGCCGTTCTTGCCACGTCGCACGCGGTTTCGAAGAGGCTTCGCGCCGAGCCATACGATGTCGTCCACGCCCATTGGGTGGTTCCCGGCGGCTTTCTCTCTCGCCGGCCGGCGAGGGTGGCGCACACGCCCCTGGTCATCAGTCTTCACGGCAGCGACATCTTCAGCGCCGAGCGGACGGCCCTCGTGGGATGGGCCGCGCGACGCGCCTTCGAGGCGGCGGGAGCGGTGACCGCGTGCAGTTCGGATCTGCGGGATCGCGCTCTACGGCTGGGCGCCTCGGACCGCGAAACGCGCACCGTTCCTTACGGTGTGGATAGCGATTTCTTCAGCGGAAATCGTCCCCTGCCGGGAGAGCGCAGGCTCGCGATGCGCAGCCGCCTTGGGGTCGGCGCCGGGCAGACTCTGATCGTGGCCGTGGGTCGGCTGGTCGAGAAAAAAGGGTTTGCCCACCTCATCGAAGCCTTGGTCGGCGCCCCCGAACTTCACCTCGCCATCATCGGCGATGGGGATCTCCACTCCGACCTCCGGGCTCGAAGCGCTTCCTCGGGAACTTCCGTCACTCTGGCCGGCCGCTTCTCTCGAATGGAAATCAGAGACGCGCTTCAATCCGCGGATCTGGTGGCCGTTCCCTCCGTCATCGATTCGATGGGGAATGTCGACGGGCTGCCCAACACTCTCCTGGAAGCGATGGCGGCCGGGAAGGCCATCGTGGCCAGCCGCGTCGCGGGCATTCCGGACGTCGTCACCGATGGGGTTGAAGGAGTTCTTGTTCCTCCCGGCGCCCCCGGTTTGCTCCGCGACGCCCTGATCCATCTGGCCAGGGATCCGCACAAACGCGCCGAACTCGGCCGGGCCGCATCGCGGCGCGTCCACCGCGATCTCACATGGGACCGGGTCGCTTTGACTCTTGAGGAGTGCTATGTCCAGGCGCAGGCGCTGGCAAAACGTTAAAGGCGCGGCGAGCCGCGTCGTCGAACCGCAGGAGAGGTTCGTGGTGGCGACCGCGAGTGCGGGAGCGCGGCTGGTCGCGCCGTTTCTGGCCGGGCCGCAGGCCCGCCGCCCTCCGATGGAGATTCTCATCCTGAGACTCGACCGGATCGGCGACGTCCTCATGAGCCTGCCCGCCATCCATGCCCTCAGAGGGGCGGCCCCCGGGGCCCGGATCCGACTTGCGGTGGGCGAGTGGTCGCGCGAGATTGCCCAGGATGCGCCGGTGGACGAGGTCTTGGTGTGGAGCGCTCCTTGGGTGGGACGACGGGACGAGGGTGCGGCAAGCCTGGGTGCTTTGTTCCGCGCCGCCCGTTCTCGTCGGGTCACGAAGCCCGATCTCGCCATCGAACTGCAGGGCGACCTGCGGGCGATCTGGTTGATGGCCGCGACCGGATCTTCAGCGCGCGTCGGCTACGCGAACACCGGAAGCGCATCTCTGCTCACTTCCGTCATCGAGCTCGACGAGGACGTGAGCTTCGTCGAGCAGAACTATCGAGCCATCGAAACCGCGCTTGGTCACCGCGTCCCTCGAAAGCCCTTCCGCTGGATCGACGACGAAGGACGGTCTCGGGGGCGGGCCCGTCTGGCCGCTTCGCTTCTCGAAGCCGGGATAGCGAGGCGGGGTCCGGTGGTCGGCATTCATCCCGGGGCCGGTCGGAGCATCAAGGAATGGCCCCTCGATCGCTTTGTGGAACTCGCCCGTCGCCTTGCTCAAGAAAAAGGCGCGACCCTGGCGGTGACCGGCTCGGCGAGCGAAAGAGGGAGAACGGGCGCCATCCGAGCCGCCCTGCCTGCCTCCGTGTTGGATTTATCCGGACGTTTGAACCTTCGCGGTCTGGCCGAAACGATGAGCGCCTGCGACGCCTTCGTCTCGTGCGATACCTCCACCATGCATTTTGCCTGCGCCGTCGGCGTGCCCTCGGTGTCGATTTTCGGACCCTCCGATCCGGGTCGATACTTCTCGGGTGGGAATCTGGGTTTTGGTGACGGACGGAAACACGTCGCCCTGGCCCCGAAGCTCTGGTGCAGTCCCTGCAACCTGATTCGTCGCCCTCCGGAAGAATGCGATTCGGCGGAAGGGCCCGAGTGCCTGACCCAGATCACGATTCAGACCGTGTTCGATGCAACCCTGGCCGTTCTGGCCGCGCGATCGTGAGCCAAAACCCGGAGGAAGCTCGGCCACCGGGGAGAGATTCGAACTACGGCGCCGCTCTTCCGTGTTCGTCGGTTCCCGGCTTCTTCGAGGCTTCCCCTGAACCTCCATGGTAGCTGGAGTAATACCGGCCATAGTAGTAGGAGTGACGGTGAAGGTCGATCCGATTGAGTACGACGCCCAGGACGGGCGCGCGTACCGTATTCAACTGATCGGCCACGTGACGCACGGCTTGCCGCGGCGTCTTGTCTCCGGAACATACGACCACGATGCCGTCGGCAAGGGTGGCGATGACCGCGGCATCCGACAAACCGAGGGCGGGAGGCGAATCGATGATGACCCAGTCGTAGCGATCCCGAGCCTGCTGAACCAGCGTCTTCATGGCATCGGATCCCAGCTGTTCTGCGGACAGAGTCTGGGGCGCTCCGGCGGGGATAACGTCCAGGCCCCGAACCGGTCCCGCGCGCGCCACCAGATTGACCGGCCCCTCGGTGGAGAGAAGCCCGGCGAGGCCAGGACTCTGGGGCACGGCCAACAGTTGATGGAGCGTGGGCCGCCTCAAGTCCCCATCGATGAGGAGAACGCGCGCCTTGTTCTGCGCGAAGAGGATGGCCAGGCCGGCCGCGACCGTGGACTTTCCCTCGCCCGGCGAAGCGCTCGTAAAGGCAAGAACCTTGGGCCGAGCCTCGGCGGATCCATAGATGAGGTTCGTTCGGACCACGCGGAGACTGTCCGCGAGTCCCGTCTTGGCGTCGCCGATCGCAGGGACCAACGAACCCTGGGGCAGTTTGCGGATCAAAGGCACGATGCCCAGGAAAGGCAGTCCCAATCCCTCTTTCACATCCTCGGGGGATTGGACCGAATCGTCGAAACGCTCGGCTATCCAGGCAAGAACCAGACCCCCGAGCAGACCGCCAACGAACGCATACGCGAAATTGCGCTGTCGCTGCGGAGATATTGGAACGGTCGAGGGTCGCGCGGTTTGTATGACCTGGGCGTCGATGACGGTGGGGGAGGCGTTGGCCTGGCGCTGAAACAGGGCCTCGATCGAGTTACGGCTGGCTTCGAACCTCTTGCGCTCCATGGAGTAGCCCAGAGCCTCCTTCTCCACGTCACTCAGCTCCCTCTGGATCCGAGCCATGTTGTCTTCGAGCCGAGCTTCTTCGTTGACCGCCAGCTGGTATTCGGAGTCGGCGCCCTCCTCGAGCGAGCCGAGTTCCTGAGCCAGACGTTGCCGAGCCCCCTCCAATTGCTGTTGCACCGAGAGCACGTCGGGGTGCTTGGGACCCAGGGTCGCGAGAAGGGTGGCTTCGCGATCTTCAAGCTCGGCCACCTTGGCCTGGGCCGCACGCACCAGGGGATCGGAGCGCACCGCGGCCACCCCACCCCGCAACTGGGTGGCCTCCCGCCTCCTGGCCTCGCGCCCGACCCGCGTCGTCTGCGCGCTCACCAACGCCTCCTGGAAGGCGCGAAGCTCCCTCTCGAGCATGGCCTTCCGCACGTCGAGATCGCCCTGGCCGGAGGTTCCGCCCATTTCTTTAAGACCGCTCAGTTGCTCGGTCAGCCGCTGTTGCTTTTCCTCGACCTGCGCGCCCAGGACCCGGCTCGACGACTCCACCGCGCGTGCGTTGGATTCGGTGGTTTCGCGAAGGTATTGATCCATCGCCGCATTTGCCAGGTTGGCCGCAACCTTCGGGTCGTAGGCAGAGAAGCGGATTTCAATCCAGGTGGATGCGGGCTCTCCGGTGACCCGGAGCCGCGACCGGAAAGCCGCGACGTTGTCGGTGGGAGAGCTCTGCTCGTCCCCGCCCAGGAGGCGCGCCGCCTCTGCCCGCATTCGCTCGGGCCAGCTTCCGATCGGTCCGGTCGAAAGCTCTTTTTGCGCAGTCGGTTCGATGGCGCTGACCGCTCTCGCGCCAAACTCCGGGCTGCGGATCAGAGCCTTCTGTCGCTCGACGATTCCGCCTAATCGCGTCGCCTCCGTCGACATTCGGGCCATGGGATTGGCGGCCGCCACCTCGGCGATGGCCACCACCGCAACGCCTTCGTAAACCGGACGAAGCGTGTAGTTGTAGATGGTCGCGGCCAGGAGGGAGGAGACGAGGCCCAGAAAGACGAGGCGCTGCCGCCGGACCACGATCATCCATTCGCGACGCAGTCCTGGAACGATGTCGTAACGATCTTCCGTCAAAGTGCTCTCTTGGGGGATTCTTGGCGATCCTAAGCTCTCTGAATCTTCTCAGATGTGCCTGATCCTTGAACCATCGGCATCGGGACGAGCGTGGTTGCGTCCCTCGGGCAGGCGCGGGCGCCGTCGTCGGCTGGAATGGTCCAGAAGACGAATAAACTGGAGGATCCAAGATCCAGGCAAAGGAAAATCATCATGCTTCTGACCACCGCCACCCTCGCGTTGTTTCTAGCGGCCGCCCCGCCCCCCCCCGACCGCATTCTGGTGAACGGAGTGGTGCACACCATGGATGAAACCCGTGCGGAGGCCCAGGCGTTGGCGATCACCGGGGGCCGGATATCGGCGATCGGGTCGACCGCGAACATCCTGGGCCAGAAGGGTTCGCGGACCGAGGTCATCGACCTCAAGGGCGCCACTGTCGTCCCCGGCCTCAAAGAGAGCCACGGTCACTTCGTGGGTATTGGCCAGGCTCGAATGAGTCTGAATCTCGTGGGAACGAAGAGTTGGACTGAAGTGGTCGCGAAGGTGGCGGAAGCCGTCGCGACAAGGCCGAAAGGGGCCTGGATCGTCGGTCGGGGATGGCACGAGGGTAAATGGGAAACCCAGCCGTTCCGTCTCGTTCGAGGTTATCCAACGCATGACGCGCTGTCGGCCGTTTCTCCCGACAACCCCGTTTACCTCACTCGGGCGGACGGACACGCCGGTTTTGCCAACGCCCAGGCCATGACGCTGATGAAGATCACCCCCGAAACAAAGGCGCCTTCGGGCGGCGACATCCTCCGTGACGACAAGGGACAGGCGACCGGAGTCTTTGTCGACACCGCCCAAAGACTCATCCAGCCCCCGAAACCGAGCGAAGCGGACATCCGCGAGGCCATCCGTCTCGCCACCGAGGAATGTCTCAGGAAGGGCATCACCTTCTTCGATGACGCGGGCGCCGACCTTCAGACGATCGCTCTCTACAAAGAGCTGGCGGCGAAGAACCAACTCGGCCTCCGTTTGTACGCCATGATTCGCAGCCTGGACAATCTCAAGCGTTTTGGCCCGCCTCAGCCCGGCGGAGCGGACTCGTTTCTCAGCGTTCGCGCGCTGAAACTTTCCATTGATGGCGCTCTCGGATCGCGAGGGGCCAAACTCCTCGAACCCTATGTCGACGATCCGGGCAATACCGGTCTTTGGGTGACCGACCCAGCGGTCGTGCGCGAGGCCGCCCTTTACGGAGTCGAGAACGGTTTTCAGGTCAACGTGCATGCGATCGGAGACGCCGGCAATCGCGCGGTCCTGGATGCGTTCGAGGCGGCGTTCAAAGCACACCCCGAGAAGAAAGATGTGCGTTTCCGTGACGAGCACTCGCAGATTCTGGATGAAAAGGACATACCCCGTTTCGGCGCCCTTGGAGTGATCGCCTCGATTCAGGGAATCCACGGATCCTCCGATCTGCCCTGGGCGGCGCAGAGGCTTGGCGAGGCCAGGGTTCTCGAAGGCGCCTATGTGTGGCAGAAGCTCAAGAAGTCCGGCGCCGTTCTCATCAACGGAACCGACGCCCCGGTTGAGGATGTCGATCCCATCAAGTCGTTCTATGCCTCGGTCACACGCCAGAGCGAAGACGGCACACCTCCCAATGGATATCAACCCGACCAGAGACTGACCCGACTGGAAGCGCTTCGCTCTTACACAAAAGACGCGTATTGGGCGTCCTTTGCCGAAGCCAACGGGGGCACCATCGCACCGGGCAAGTGGGCCGACCTTACCGTGCTGTCGAAAGACATCCTGAGCGTCCCCGACGCGGACATCCTCAAGACGGAGATCCTCTACACCCTTGTGAACGGCAAAGTCGCCTATCGCGCGAAGGCTTCAGCTTCGAGACCGCGCTGAGTCCTGGGGTTCAGTCTTTGGGGCGGGCCGCGGATCGGTGCGGTCCGATGCGGACGGCAGGGGACGCGCCTAACCGAGCAAGGCTGCCCTCGAGCCGACTCGATCGAGATCCGCGTTCAACCGGCCGGTCAGCATCCGCGCGTGCATGCGGAAGTCTCCCCGCAGCGACCACACCGGATACGTGAAAGTCGCCGGCTTGTTGCGTTCCACAAAGAAATGACCGGTCCAGGCGAATCCATACCCGACGAGCGGAGCGAGGACCAGCCACTTCACGGATTGAACCAGCGACAGCGCCACGATTCCGTAAACCAGCGATGTGCCGATGAAGTGCAGGGCTCGATTGGCGGGGTGGAGATGCTCACCGAGATAATGCGGCCAGAATTCCTCGAAGGTCCTCAGCTCTTTGTTGATCACGTTCGCTCCTTTCTGGTTCTCGGGCCACGCGTCCCTCGGATTCTAGGTCGTTCCGTACGGCCGTGACGCTCTCCGATCCGTCAAGGGCAAGCTGCGCGCTCTGCGCGGCAGACGAGGCGCGCGCTTCCAGCCAAGGCTTAGGTCTCGCGCCTGGGTTGCGGCCGGGAGCTTGAGGACCTATCCTCCTGCCTCTTTCTGGAGGATGGATGCAAACAGCCTGCAGGCCGTGTTCGCGGCCTTGACTCTCGGAGCGTTCACCCCCGTGTTTGTGGCGGTGGGCCTGTGGATCGCCTTCGTGATCTACGGCCTGATCGCCCTGCGTCCGCACCCGAAGGGCTTGAGCCCCCTCTTCTTCACCGAGATGTGGGAGCGCTTCAGCTACTACGGCATGCGGGCGCTGCTCATGCTCTACATGGTCGCCCCCGCCGAAGCCGGTGGGCTTGCCCTCTCCAAGGAGTGGGCGGGGACCATCTACGCTTTCTACACCTTCTCGGTATACGCACTGAGCATTCCCGGCGGCTTTGTGGCGGACCGGTTCCTGGGCTACCGCCGGGCCGTTCAACTGGGCGGGATCCTCATCGTGCTTGGCGAGTTCGGCCTGGCGTCCGGCCCCCGGCCCCTGTTCTACCTGGGTCTTGTCGCCATCGCCGTCGGCACCGGGCTCCTGAAAACGAACTGCACCTCGCTGGTCGGCATGCTGTACGGCGAGAACGACTCCCGGCGAGACGCGGGCTTCTCGATCTACTACATGGGGATCAACATCGGGGCCCTGATTGCTCCCCTGATCCTCGGCTTCATCGCGCAGGACCCGGCGGTCGTCAACGCTCTGGGTGCTTTGGGCCTGGGCACCGTGAACGGCTGGCGCTGCGCGTTCGGCCTCGCCGGGCTCGCGATGGTGGCGGGTCTCGTGCAGTACACGCTGCGCCAGGGGATTCTCGGCGAGGTGGGACTTCGGGCCGGCGCGCGCGTGACCGAGCAAGGGGACCGCGTCGCTCACGCGCCCCTCACCCACGAAGAGCGGCAGCGTATGTGGGTGGTCGCCATCCTGATGCTGTTCATCATGACCTTCTTCTTCGTGTTCGAGCAGGCGGGCACCACCCTCAACCTGTTCGCCGACGAGCACACCCGCAACTCGATCGCGGGCTGGGCCTTCCCATCGAGCTGGTTCCAGAGTGTCAACTCCACTTGGCTGCTGCTGCTCGCTCCCTTGTTCAGTTGGCTCTGGGTCAGGTTGGGTGACAAGGAGCCGAGCAGCCCGGTGAAGTTCGCCCTTGGCCTGCTCTTCGTGGGCGCGGGCATGCTCCTTTTGGTGCCACCGAGCCTCGCCTACACCGCCGAACCCTCTCTGCGAGTGGCTCCCTGGTGGCTGGTTGGCACCTATCTCCTGCAGACCATTGGCGAGCTGTGTCTCTCCCCGGTGGGGCTCAGCACCGTCTCCAAACTGGCTCCCCCGCGCTACTCGGGAGTGATGATGGGTGTCTTCTTCTTTGCCATCGGGGCGGGCAACATGCTGGCGGGCTTCGCCGGCGGGTTCAGTGACCGGCTGCCGCCTTCGACCCTGTTCGGGGGCCTCTTCGCCATAACCACCGTGATGGCGCTGGTGCTGCTGGCACTCTCGCCCACCATAAAGAAGATGATGGGCGGCGTGCGCTAGCTCGAGGGACCGCGCGCAGCCTCCGGGGTGCCTTGACCCATACCAAGACCCAGACCCATCTCCCCAAGTCCGATCCGCCTCTCCGGGAAACCCGCGTGGCGGGGGCGCGTCTGACCTTCACCGATGAAGGAGGGCCGCACCAAAGCGTCTTTGTGGCGATTCACGGCATTCCCGGATCGGTGCGCGATTTTCGCTATCTTGCTCCGCCCCTCACGTCCTTCGCTCGTCTCATCCGGGTGGACCTGCCCGGGTCAGGCGGATCCGAACTTCGTCGCGACGCCCTTCGCAGCATGGAGGTGAGAGCGGAGACGGTTCTTGGACTGGCCGATCAGCTTGGTCTCGGGCATTTCGGGGTCATCGGTCATTCCATGGGTGCGGGAACCGCGCTCGTCAGCGCGTCGATGGCGCCCGGTCGGGTGTCGCACCTTGTCCTCATCGCCCCCATGGGTCTGAGACCGCACAAGGGCCTGCCCCGTTCCGCAGGATCCTTCAAGCGCATCGCCTTCATGCTCCGCGTTCCCGGTGTGCGCCGGCTCGTCTTGGAGAAGGTGCGACAACACTATCGGAAGAGCCGCTTCCCCCGCGCCGACGAAATGACGGCGCGCGAATACGCGATCCACTTCGAATCGTTCTCCGCCGCCGACTACTCGCTCATGACCCGCGCCGTCCAAAAACTCCTGCCTGCGAAGACGCTCGTGGCCTGCGCCGATGACGACCATTTGGTCGAGCCGGAAATTCCGGTGGAATTGGCCGCGGCCATTCCGAATGCGCGTCTCTTGCGGTTTGCCGACGGTGGTCACATCATCCAGAAGACCAAAGCCGCACAGATCGCCCGGGCCATCCACAAACTGTGACTCGGCCCTTCGCCCGCGCGGGGCGGCGCCCCTTGCTCCCACTGCGGTGAGGCCTGACCCGACCCTGGAGGACGCTAAGCGAGCTTGCGGCAGATCACGTCGAAACGTTTACGGAGAGCCTCGCCTTCCTCACCCACCACCGGTCCCAGTTTTTCGTAGATCGAACGGGCCTTCTCGATCTCGGCCTTGAAGTTCGACCCTCCGGGTTTCGCCCCCATGGTTCTGGACGCCCAGGCTTCCTTGAGCCGGGTGGCCAGGTCCATCGAATCCGTCTTCTCCTTGTCGTTTTCAAGGGCTTCGAGCTTGATGACCAGCTTTTCGAGTTTCTTCCGGTTTTCGTCGATGTCCATGTCCGTGCCTTTGAAAGCCTCGGAATTTCTCGACACGAGAGCGGCGAAAAGCGTTTTGAATTTGATGTCCTGCTCGCGGCTCGGACGTCCGGACATTTTTCGCCAGCGGGCGCGGAAGTCCGCCACCGCGTTCTTGTAGTCCTCCCCCGGCATCTCGGTCGCAGGATCGGCGCTCGCCAGACCCTCCATGTCCGTGAGGAAGGCCAGGCGTTCAGCCTGGAACTTCTCGTCCTCGATCGAATCGCGCCGACGATACCGATCGAAGACCGCGTCGATCGCCTTGTGAAAACGAGCGTAGAGCTTTTCGCGCTCTCGCATCGGAATCGTTCCCACCGATTTCCACTCGGCCTGGAGCTTCTTCGCCTCGGTGGTGGTCTTGTCCCACTCGGTCGAGATCGCGAGCGCTTCCGCGCGCTTGACCAGGCTCTCGAAAGTCTCCCGGTTGGCCCCAAAGGCCTTGTCGCGCTCTTCCATCACGGTCTTGCGGGCGGCGAAGAAACGGTCGGCCGGGGACTTGAACCGTGGGATCAGGTCTTTCTCGTGCTTGCCCGACGACGGGAAGGTCCTCCACTCGTTTTGAAGGTTCTTGAAGTCGTCTGCGCCCTTCTTCCAATCGGTTCCCTCCCCGACCGCGGCAACCAGTCCTTCGGCCCGGGCGATGAGTTCTTCCTTCTTCTTCTTCGCTTCCTTCTGCTCCGCGGTGCGCTTGGCGAAGAACTCGTTGAGGCGCTTACGCAGGGGATCCCGGAATGACGTGAACTTCTTCCACAGCTCCTCGCCTTGATCCTTGGGCACCTTTCGGACCTCGGCCCACCGCGTTTCGATGTCCCGGAGTTTGTTGGCGGCC
This sequence comes from Vicinamibacteria bacterium, assembly GCA_031412915.1. GTDB lineage: Bacteria > Acidobacteriota > Vicinamibacteria > Fen-336 > JAGNNV01 > JAGNNV01. The sequence continues at coordinate 94,816 of JANODX010000093.1, forward strand.
GAATCGGGGTTCTCGATGGCCGTCGCCGCTTCGATTTCCCCGATCAGACGCTCCTGAGCGGCGAGGTGAGCGAACCCCGTCCACTCGACGGCTTCACGGACCTCCTGAGTCTTGCCGAAGAGCTTCGGCCGAACCTCCTCCAGGGCGCGGCCGACCTTCTTCCGCTCCTCTCCTTGGAGCATGCCCACCAAAGGCTCCATGGTCCGGAGCTCGCGCTGGGCTTCTTCGAGCTGGGAGAGCGCGACGTCCTTCTGCTGAATCAGGAACTCGAGGCGGGTGGGAAGAGTGCGCAGCAACTCCAGTTCCTCGTCCCTCTTTTGCTGGGAGGCGGCGTCGATTTCCGCCAGGGCCTGTTCGACCTTGAGGGCCGCCGTTTCGAAACGAAGGCGTCGCGGATCGTCGTCGGGGACCCCCGTATCCTTGGTGGTCTTGTCCCATTCCGCGCGGAGCGCGCGGATCCGTTCTCTCTGGTGGCGCATCACCTCTTCGGCGGCCAGAGCCTCGGCGCGCGAGGCCAATGAATCGAGAGCGGGCGAAACCGCCGCGAATCTTTCCGCCCGCCCGGCCGCCGCAACCTTCCGCGCACACAGGGCGCTGAAACGTTCGGCGAACTCGTGGCCTTGCACGCCCGAGAGGGGAGGCAGCCCGGCCCATTCCAGGCGCGCTTCCACCACGGCGCCGCGAATCTCCGCGCTTGGGAGGGCGTCCACACGAGCGAGAATGGCTTCGCGTGCCGAAACCGCCGCGTCGAAGTCCGCGAGGAGACGGGCTTCTTCGGCCGGGTCGATGGGGGTTGCGGGAGGCTCTTCGGCGGGCTCGAAATCCGGGATCCCCGGGGCCTCTTCGTCCTCTTCAGCGTGGCCGAGCCGGGAGAGGGCTTCCCGGGCCACCGGTTTGAGGCGGGCCCGCTCGGCCACTCGGGTGAGTGCCGCCTCCGATTCGATCTTTCCCACCGCGGCCGCACCCGAGTCTTTGAACTCCGAGTGAAGAGCGATGTCCACGAGGACCTGCTCGTCGGCGCCGTTCAACCGGGAGAAGGCCGCGATTCGGACCTCGTGCGACCGCGCCGTCTTCGCGAGGTCGGCCAGCGCCTTTGGTCCCTTTATGAAGCCCACCGCCTTGGCGCTTGTCTCACCATGCACTTCCTTGGCGATACGAACCAGCTCTTCATCGGAGAGGTGGTTCGCGGTATCGCCAAAGAGGGACGAGGCCTCCGCCTCACTGGAGAGCAAGGCCTTGAATAGCCGGTCCTGAGCCTCTCGTCGGACGTGAACATCGAGGTCAGCGTTCAGGACGCGCAACACCAGAGTTGAATTCCTGAGCCGACGCACCGCAACCTGCCGGACCCGGGAGTCCGTGTCCTGGGTAGCCAGTCGCTCCAGGGCGGCCTGATCTTCGATCGGCCACTCGCGCGCGGCTTTCGCGCGGACAAGGGCGTCCGCGCTCTCCAGAGGAGTTTTCTTGGTTGGGGAGTCCGGGATGGGCATTCAGGAAACCGCCTTTACCGAAGAGGCGGACCGCAGGGTTCAGGGCAAGAGAGCTTAGCCGAGGCTCTCGCGATACGTGGCCTCGTTGAAACCGACGAGCAGCCGTTTGCCGACCCGGGCGGTCGGGGCCCGGAGCCGGCCCGTGGGTCCAATGAGGACGCTCGCGAGCAAAGCATCGTTCGGTTTGTCCTTCATCGAAACCCTCGTCACCTTGGCTCCCTTCGAGGAGACGATCTCGTCAACATCCTTCAGCAGCCCCTTGGCTTCCTTGAGGGCGAGGAACGTCTTCGTCGCGTTGACCACCGTCTTCGTTTGCGTCCCGGTCCTGGCAAGAAACTCTTGCGTCTTCTTGCAGGTCATTCAACCGTTGCGGTGATACATCCAGTCGATCGTCTTCATACCGGGCTCCTCTGTGAGATCGCCCGATCCTACCCCCAAGAGGGGCCATGGCCAGCGTCAATTCGGGTTGACCGATTGATATTGACCATCAAGTTCTTTCGCACCGGGAGTTTGCGATTGACCCCCGGGCCCCAACCACGTCAACCGGCATTGACCGCGAGGGCCTTCGAACAGGGAGGTGTCTTCAATGGGGGTCTTCCGCAAATCATTGGCCACTCGACCCTTGACCCGGGTTGTCGGGTGTTGGCACCGGCCTTGCCCTACTGAGCCACCGTGACGTTTCACGGCGGGGGCTCTGGACAATTTGGGAGAGACCAGAGTCTCCGCCACCTCAATAACCAACAACAAAGACACAAAGAGGTTGACGACCCGCAAGCCAAAGTCGAGTCCGAAGCCTCAAACAAGGAGAAAAAAATCATGCGTTTCAACACCATCAATCGTTTCGTGGCCGCGGCCGTGCTCGCGGCTCTGGTCCTCACCACTGGTCCCGTTTTCGCGGCGGCCAGCGCGCCTGCGGGCAAGGTCAACCTGAACACGGCGTCGGTCAGCCAGCTTGAGGACCTTCCCGGCATCGGTCCGGCCCTCGCCGCTCGCATTGTCGAGCACCGTCAGAAGAACGGCGCTTTCAAGTCCGTGGAGGACGTGATGGCGGTGAAGGGGATCGGCGAGAAGAACTTCGCCAAGATCCAGGGCTTCCTGTCCGTGGGCGCGTCCCCGGCCTCGAAGGAGACGCCCAAGCAGTAGGCGTTTCTCTGAAATCGAAATCGGGGGTGCGGATCACGAAGTCCGCACCCCCTTCTTCTTGATTCAGGGGAAAGGAAAGAAAAAGCATGAACGCTCATCAACGCTCGAAGGCCGCCGCCGGGTATTCCCTTCTCGAAACCGTCGTGACCCTCGGCATCGTCGTCATCATGGGTTCGGTGGCTCTTCCGAACATCAACGGATACCGCCAGGAGGCGGCCCTGATCGGGGCCGCCCAGGGCTTCAAAGGGGAGTTCATGAAGGCACGATCGGTCGCGACCATGAAGAACACGGAGACCGCGATTCGGTTTGAAACGAACGCGACGGGCCAGATCCTCTACTCGACCTACGTGGACGGAAATTCCAACGGCGTCCTGTCCTCCGACATCGCCCGCGGTCTGGATGTCAGGATCTCCGGACCCTTCAGGCTCGACGCGGGTCGGGCCGGAGTCGAGGTGGGTGTCCTGCCGGGGGCCCCCGCGCCCGAAGGAGGGTCTCTTGGCACTGAACCCATCCGATTCGGCAACGGGCGCATGGTCTCGTTCTCGCCTCTCGGCACGGGAACTCCGGGAACTTTCTATCTGCGCACGAAAACGAGCATGGCCGGGGTTCGGGTGACCGGCGGCTCGGCCCGCGTGCGCATCATGATCCTGCGCGGCCGGCGCTGGGTGAACCGGCAGGGATGAGCGATGAGAACGCGGGATAACAGTCCGACCTTGAGGGTCAGGCCAAGAGACCAGGAGACGGACGTGCCGCGAGATACGACACTGCTGGTGTCGGCTTCTCGTCCGGTCGCCTACCACTCGACGCGCGGGGTTCAGGTTCGGAGCGCACAGGGGGAGGTGGAGGGCGTTCTCGATATCTCCTCGGACGGCAGAATTCTCTTTTGGCGACCCGCCGGGATTCTGGACGCTCAGGTCGAACACCGGGTGACCATCTCGGGCGTGCGGGACGAGCGTGGGGCGCCGTTCGACGATCACACCAGCACCTTCGTGACCGGTGTCTTCTCCTACGTCGATCTGACGCTGCTCACAGACTAGAGAAGGTCCGCGAGGAACCCGCCCGTGGCCGTGGTCTTGGCGCCGGCGATCTGTTCCGGCGTGCCGGTGGCCAGAATCCGCCCGCCCGCATGGCCGCCCTCCGGTCCGATCTCGATAATCCAGTCCGCCGTCTTGATCACGTCGAGATTGTGCTCGATGACCACGATGGTGTTGCCGGCGTCGACCAAACGGTTGATGACCCCCAGCAGTTTCTTGATGTCGTCGAAATGCAGGCCCGTGGTCGGCTCGTCGAGGATGTAGAGCGTGCGCCCGGTCGATCTCTTCGAGAGCTCGCGGGAGAGCTTGACCCGCTGGGCTTCTCCTCCCGAAAGTGTCGGCGAGGACTGGCCGAGGGCAATGTACCCGAGACCCACGTCGGCCAGGGTGTCGAGCGCGCGCTTGATCTGCGGATGGTGCTTGAAGAGTTCCCGGGATTCGTCGACGGTGATGGCCAGAACATCCGCGATGGATCGGCCGTTGTAGGCCACGGTCAGGGTGGCTTCGTTGAACCGCTTTCCCAGGCAGACTTCGCACGGGACATAGACATCGGGCAGGAAGTGCATCTCCACGCACTTGACCCCATCGCCTTCGCAGGCCTCGCACCGTCCGCCTTTGACGTTGAAGGAAAAGCGCCCCGGTGTGTAGCCGTTCTGCTTGGCCTGGGGCAGCTCGGCGAAGAACTCACGCACCAGGTCGAAGACCTTGGTGTAGGTGGCGGGATTGCTGCGCGGGGTTCGTCCAATCGGCGTCTGATCGATATCGATGACCTTGTCGATGTGCTCGAGGCCGGTGATCTTGTCGTGAGCGCCGACCGTGACCTCACTCTTGTGCAGCGCTCGCGCGGTCGCCGGGTACAGGATGTGATTGACCAGAGTGCTCTTTCCCGCTCCCGACACCCCGGTGACGCAGATCAGTTTCCCGAGCGGGAAGGTGGCGGTGATGTTCTTGAGATTGTTCGCCCGGGCCCCCAGAATCTGAATGGCCAGGCCATTTCCGAGCCGGCGTGCCTTGGGAATCTCGATGCTCAGCGTGCCCTTGAGGTACTGGCCGGTGATGCTCTTGGGATTCGCCTTGACCATCTTCGGCGTGCCCTCGGCCACGATCTCGCCGCCGTGCCTCCCGGCGCCGGGGCCGAAGTCCACCAGCCAGTCGGACTCTTCCATGGCCTCGCGGTCGTGCTCCACCACCACCACGCTGTTGCCGATGTCGCGCAGGCGCTTCAAGGCTTCGAGCAGCTTCCGGTTGTCGCGCTGATGCAGGCCGATGGACGGCTCATCGAGGACGTAGATGACGCCGGTGAGTTCGCTGCCGATTTGACTCGCCAGCCGGATGCGCTGACCTTCGCCACCCGAAAGAGACGGCGCGGCGCGGTCGAGGGTCAGGTAGGTGAGGCCCACATCGACCAGAAAGCGGAGCCGGTTTCGTATCTCCTTCAGCAGCTCCACCGCGATCGTGGCTTCCGCGCCCTTGAGCTTCAGGCCCTCGAGAAACGCCGAGGCGTCGCCGACCGACAGGGCGGTGAAGTCGGCGATGGTGATTCCGTCGATCTTGACGGCCAGGGCCTCGCTGCGTACCCGACGACCCTGGCAAGTCGAACACGGGCGCTGAGAAAGGAAGCGCTGGTAGTACTGACGCATGTCCTCCGACTGCGTCTCTTTCATTCGACGCAGCATGGACCGCAGAAGACCTTCGTAGCGCATGCGGAAAGTGCCGCCGCCCCACGAGCCCTTGAACTTGATGGCCACCCGCTCGCCGCCGGTGCCGAAGAGCAGGATGTCCTTGTGCGCCGGGGAGAGGGACTTCCATGGCTTGTTGAGGTTGATACCACGCTCCTTCGCGAGCGCGCGCACAATGTCCGAGCCCCAGCTCGTGGCGTCGTCGAGCTTGCCCCAGGCTTTCACCGCCCCTTCGTTGATCGAGAGATCGGGGTTGGGAATGAGGCGATCCGCGTCCATCTCCATGCGCGTGCCGAGGCCCGAGCAATCCGGGCACATGCCCACCGGGGAGTTGAACGAGAAGAGCTGCGGCGTCGGTTCAGGGAAAGAGAGATTGCAGTGGCCGCACGCGCGCTGCTGCGACATCACGCGATCCGGCTCGCCTTCCACGGCCACGATCACCACTCCCTTCCCGAGCTTCAGTGATTGCTCGACCGAGTCCGCGAGTCTCGTCCGATCCAGGTCGGGTTTGGCGATGAGCCGGTCCACTACGGCTTCGATCGAGTGCTTCCGCTTCTTGTCGAGCCGGATGTCGTCCTCGAGTGCTACGACCGCGCCGTCCACCCGAGCGCGGGTGAAGCCGGTGCGGCGGATCGTCTCGAAAACATCCTGATGCTCGCCTTTCCGTCCATCCACCAGCGGGGCCAGGATGAGGAACTTCCGGCCTTCTTTCAGCGAGGCGATCTCGGCCACGATCTGCTGCGACGACTGCGGCTTCACGTCGCGTCCGCACTTGGGGCAGGACAGGTGACCGACGCGCGCGAAGAGAACCCGCAGGTAGTCGTGAATCTCCGTGACCGTCCCGACGGTGGAGCGCGGATTTGCGGAGGCCGCCTTCTGCTCGATCGAAATGGTCGGGGCCAGACCGCGAATGGAGTCGTAGAGCGGCTTGTCCATCTGACCGAGGAACTGCCGGGCGTAGGCGTTCAGGCTCTCGATATAGCGGCGCTGACCCTCGGCGTACAGAGTGTCGAAGGCCAGTGACGACTTGCCGGATCCCGAGGGGCCCGTGAAGACCACGAACTTCTTCTTGGGGATCGAGAGCGAGATGTTCTTGAGATTGTGCTGGCGCGCGCCAGTGATGACGATCGAATCTGGTTCCAAAAAGCCCTCGGGAGAGAAGGAGCGGCGGAAGGCGAAATTATAGCGAACGCGCGGATCGGAGCGAAGCAGAGCGCAGTCGTCCATAATCGCACCCATGACCACGACGCGCCGCTTCTTCTGCAGCACCGCGATGGGTCAGGTTCACGGCGTCGAATCCGGGTCGGGCGGAGGGACGCCCTTGATTTTGCTTCACCAGACCCCCCGCTCGGTGGATGAGTTTGCCGAAGTCCTTCCTCTTCTCGCCAAGCACCGTCGGACCATCGCCATCGACAATCCCGGCTACGGCTGCTCCGACCCGGTGCAAGGTCAGCCCACGGTGGCCGAGTACGCGCGGGCCGTAGTCGATGTCCTCGATGCCCTCAGGATCGACAAGGCGGTCCTGGTGGGTCACCACACCGGCGCGGTCATTTCCGTCGAGCTCGCGGCCGCGTTTCCCGAGCGGGTGGATCGCGTCGTTCTTTCCGGGCCGGTCTTCACGGACACCGAAGGCCGGGCCGAGCTTTCCAAATGGTTCAAGCAGTGGCACGTTCAGAAGGACGGATCCCACCTGAAGGAGAAGTGGGACAGATTTTTCGAGTGGTTCCCCGACCCGGCCCTGGTCCAGCGTTTCCTGGTCGACTTGTGGCGCGCGGGCGAGACCAGCGAGCAGGGCCACTTCGCGGTGGCTCTGTATCGCATGGAGGATCGCATCGGCATGGTGAAGTGCCCGGCGCTTCTCATTTACAACAAACGTGATCCCTTCGCCGACCCGGTGAAGTCGAGGCCGGTGCGTGAGGCGTTCAAGCCCGCCACCGAGGTGTTTCTCGACGCGGGGGTGTTCGTGGCGAACGAGAAGCCGGCCCTGTTCGCTCAGGCGGTTCTCGACTACCTCGGCTGAAGACCCTTCGGACGACGGGCTTCGAAGAGCTCGACCACGTGTGGGAGACCGCCCGTGAAGGCGTCGCGTTCACCATGCTAGCCTTGTCGAGTGAGCCCAAGACAGCTACTTGACGCGGCCCTTCAGCTTCCGGCTGAAGAGCGTGCTGCTCTGGCGGGGGAGCTTATCCAGAGTCTGGACTCCGAAGTGGATCCGGATGCCGAGGCGGCCTGGTCGGCCGAGATCCACGCTCGCCTGACCCGCGTTGATGCGGGTCAGGCGACGACAATTCCCTGGTCCGAGGCGCGTCAGCGAATCCACGCCGCGGCGGGCAGTGCGTCTCGGAATTGATTTCCTCGACGAGGCGCTGGAAGAGGCCGAGGGGGCCGCTCGTTGGTATGCCGAACGAAGCGAGTCCGCGGCCTTAGGGTTCGCTGACGAGATCGACGCGGCAACCTCGGCCATTCAGCGGATCCCGACGGCCTGGCCGCCCTTCGAACACGGAACGCGCCGCTACTTGCTGCGCCGGTATCCGTTCAGCGTCGTTTATCGCGTCGAGCGAACTCGGATCCTGATCGTCGCGGTCGCGCATGGACATCGTCGGCCTGGCTATTGGCGGTCGCGCCTTCCCGTGCCCCATTAGAGGCGCCTGTCTACTGGACGGTGGACTGTTCTTCCGGGCGCAAAGGGGCGCGCTGCTTTCAGCCATGGAGAGTGCGGCAAGGCCGCGCGGCTCCCTCCGAAGGTGGGTGCCTTGGATCGGGGCTACGGCCGAGTAGCGCCCACGAGTACGCTCCGACACGTGGCCTCAAGAAGAACGGGCGCTGAATCAATGACCGTCTTCTCGTGACGTGGCTTGGCTTACGAATCCGCTCCGTTACCTCGGCTGAACCCCACGGAGGTCCGCGCTCAGTATCGGACGCCGACCAGATAGAGACCTTCGGGTCCGGCCGGCGCCGGCCAAAGGCTCCGGTCGTGGCTTTCGAGTGCGGCAGCGAGCTGCTCCACTGTCACGGCTCCGCGGCCCGCCGAGATCAACCCTCCCACCATCGCACGAACCATGCGGCGCAGAAAGCCGTCGGCCTCCACGTCGAAGACCAGCGTCGAGTCTTCCCAATGAACCTCGGACCGGGTGACGTGCCGGATAGTGGTCTTCACGTCGGTGCCCGCGTTTCGAAGCGAGGCGAAATCCTTTCTGCCGATGAAGAGGGCGGCGACCCGATCGATGACCACAGGATCGAGCGTGTATCCGGTGTGCCCCGCGTAACGCCTCCGCACCGCGTGCTGCGTTTCGCCTACATCGAGCAAATACCGGTAGTGCTTTGACGCCGCGGATCGTCGGGCGTGGAAGTCGCCGGAGACGTTCGACGAGGCCATGGCGCGGATGTCCCGCGGCAACGTCGAGTTCAAGGCCCGGGCCAGCTCGTTCTCGGCCCAGAGCCGCGCGGCCCGGAATGAGATGACCTGGCCCAGGGCGTGAACACCCTGATCCGTCCGGCCCGAGCCCTCGATGCGGACGAACGCCCCGCCGTGGATGGTCCGAAGCGCCGATTCGACTTCGTCCTGAATCGTCCGGCCCTTGTCCTTGTCCTGGGCCTGAAACCCCGCGAAACCGTAGCCGTCGTACGACAGCGTGACCCGCTGGTTGTATTCGGGCCGGGGTTCATCCTCGCTCAAGCCGCTGGCCGCGATCCGGGCTTGATGGCGACGGAACCGGCGGCGCACAACGGGCAAGCCGCCGCGCCCCAGGTATCGACGGCGATCCGAAGAAGAGATTCAAACGGAACCTCGAAGCCAGTCTTACCAGAACTTCGATCGACGAGAGAGGCCACACCAATCACGCGAGCCCCTGCGGCCTCGACCACCGCCATGACTTCCCGCGTCGACTTGCCCGTGGTCACGACATCCTCCACCACCACCACGGTCTCGCCCCGCTCCAGCGCGAAACCGCGGCGCAGGGTCATGATCGTGCCCTCACGCTCCGTGAAGAGCGACCGGCAGCCGAAACCGCGCGCGACTTCATGGCCGACCACGATGCCGCCCATGGCCGGCGCCACCACGACATCGGGCTTGACCCCGACCGCCTTGAGCTGTGCGGCGAGCCGCGCGCCCAGGTCGGACGCGATCTGCGTATCCATCAACACCCGCGCGCATTGCAGGTATTGCGCGGAGTGAAGCCCGGAGGAGAG
>JANODX010000094.1:0-6146 GCA_031412915.1 Vicinamibacteria bacterium
CGTGCGCAAGGAACGCACTGCCGCGGCGGCCTACCTCGCGGCCTTCGTCGACGAGATCAAGGCCAGTGGACTGCTGGCCAGCCTGATCGCGAAACACGGCGCCAACGGCTTGACCATCGCCGGTCCGCCGGCGCGCTAGAAGGTATCGGGCAAGGTCAGCCCTCAGCGCCCGTCGCGCAGTTCGGGCCGTTCTGGCCGGTCGGCGTTCTTGCAGATACGCTGCAGCGCGGCGTCGAGGGCTGACGCGCGTGCGCGCTGGCCCGCGGCCCTGGCCGCGCGGGCCGCCCCATAGACCGCCCGGAAGCGATTTGGCTCTTTGGTGAGCACCGCCTCGAACGCCGCCAGCGCCGCCGCGGGCTGCTTCACCTGCAGCAGCATCTCGCCCAGCAGTTCGCGCGCGGGCTTGATGGGGCCCGGCGTGAGCGCGGCCTTCTCGGTGGCGTCTTCGCGGTCGGCCGACTCGCGCATCAACTCCACGGCCACGACGTGCTGCCCATCGGCCAGCGCGACCCACGCCGCCGCACCGAGCCGCTGGATCTCGACCTGCTCAGTCCAATAGGCATCGTTGGCCGTCTTCAAGGTGTCGCGCAGTCGAGCGAGCATCTCGACGTCTTGTCGCGCAGCGTCCACGCGACCGAGGCGGGCCGCGCCAAGCGCCCGCGCGAAATAGGTGACGGCATCGGCAAAGGCAAACGGTGTGGCCGGTGGCGCGAGTGCCGCGGCTTCGTCCCAGGCCGCGCGTTCGAGGGTGTAGCGCGCAGGAATCGCGGCCACGGCGTAGTACCCGGCCGAGGGTGGCGCCGCATTGCCAACACCAGCGTTCGGAATCTTCTCGCCGAGCGGTTTGACGAGATCGATCGTGCGGCGCGCTGCGGCGTCCTGCGCCGTCTGCAGATACGCGTAGACCTGGTAGTCGAGTGCGTGCAGTTCCTCCGACGCGGCGCCGGGGTCGAGGTGCGCGGCGGCGGCTGATTTCAGGTTCGTGTCGATCGAGTCCTGCCACAACCCCAGACGGGTGAAGGTATGCGACGGCATGTGGAGCGCGTGGGGCGCATCGGGCGCGATCGCTGAATAGCGCCGGGCCGCGTTCAGCCCTCGCGACGCCAGCGGCGGCACGTCGAAGCTGTGGATGATGTAGTGCGCGAGCCCGGGATGCTCGGGCTGGCGCGCGAACTCCTCCTCGAGAATGGACGCCGCCTTCAACTGATTCGCATAGGTCTTGTCGGTGGGCAGCGCCGTTTGTCCCAGCGAGAGCGCATAGAACACGCGAGCCTCCACGTCGCCTGGATACGCGGCAACCAGCGCCTCCATCGCCTGCTCGTAGGCCACCGTACGCGTGCGTTGGTCACGCGTGGCGGTGTCGCGAAAGAGCAGGTCGACCGCGTTCAGGTAGGCCCGCTCGCGCGGGGTGCCGCCCGGGATGGCGCGCGCGTCCTTCACGTCGCGGCTGGTGGTGCTCCACTGGAAGTTGCTGTTGAACTTGATGCCGTAGGGCGGGTCGAAGTAGATGCACTGGACCTTGCAGCGCAGGCCCTCGCGCTCGGCCAGGGAGGCCATCACCTGCAACGAGTCGCCGAGGATCATGCGGTTCGACCAGTTCTGGTCGTGCTGGTAGAACTCGGTTTTGTCGGCGCCCTTGGGGATGCCGTTGAAATCGCCGAAGAGGTCGAGCTGGGGTTCGGATGCCTTGTCGTCGGACTTGGTGCGGTTGAGGAGGTCGTCGATCAGGACCTTGGGGTGGACCTTCTCCTGAATGTAGAGGGGCTGGGCGTGGACGACGAGGTCGCTCCAGTCCTGCTCGTCTTTGCCGCGCCAGACGAGCTGGGGGTCGAGATCGCGATTGCGCGGGTAGGACACCTTGACCGGCTCCTGCTCGTTCTTCTGGAGGACGGACTGGTACTCGGCGGTGGGGATGTTCTTGCGCGTGGCCTCGTCGTGCTTGAGGGCTTCGACGGTTTTTTTCGCGGTTGGTTTCTTAGGCGGCATGGGTTCGATTCCGGAAGGAGCGCGATCGGTTCGAAGATGGAGCGGGACCGGGGAGCGAGTGGGTTGCATGCGCAGGGGCGTAGAGGCGAGTCACTCCATCGAGAAGTGTCCCATTCGCCGACCCGAGGCGGGTAAGGAACACACGATTCCGTCGTTCCGAAACCTTAGTGTGACGCACCCGCCGTCCCCGGCGCAGCAAGCCCACTCGCTCCTCGGGCCCGCGGGCCACCACTACCAAGCCGCAAGAGGCTCGCCTACCCTGCCGGCCCTTCGGCCCGGCGGGCACAGGCGAACTACGTGGGCGTGAGCCTCCTTTGGGGCGTGGCGGGGCGGCCAGCCCCGCTCCATTCATTGAAGACGCCACTGCGGCCCACGTATGTGAGGGCGCGAACTGCCCCTCGGCCGCAGCGACACCACAGCCACGCGGGACAAGATCTCTCTGTTCCGAGCCCGAGGCCGAATGTCCCCTCTCGCCCGCAGGTCTCGGACCCCCGGAGTGGGCCAATTGGGCCGGTTCTGGGCTATTTCTGATGGAGCTCATGTCCCCTTTGTCCCCTTTTTGTCCCCTTTCAAGCCGCCGGGGTTCATGTCCCCAATGTCCCCTCTTTGTCCCCTCTTCCGGGACAGGACATAGTGGACGCCCGGCCCACGGTCTCCTCGCTTATCTATGAGGCCCAGCCGCTGCAAGGCGTCAAGATCACGCGAGGCTGTTCTCTTGATCGCCCCGGTGAGGTCTTGGTACTCCGAGTTCGACATGCGACCCTTCCCCTTCAGGAACGCGATCGCCCTTGTCTGCCTCTCGTTCAGCTCAAATCGGGCCAGCGTCTCCGTAGTCAACCAGTCCCGCCAGATTCTCGTCACGAAGAACCCGTCGCGTACCTCGAAGTCGGGTTCCGGCAGGCCAGCATCGCGGCATAGCTCGATCATGGCCTGAGTGCCCGAGCCGATGCGCTCGATGTAGTGCGTCAGGTACAGCGCCTCGGCAAGAAGCGGGTTGTTCGGAATCGAGGAGTGATCGCTTCTCAGGCCCTCCAGGGTCAAGGTGCCGGGGAGGCCGCCGGGGTTCCAGACTTCCAGACGATCCGAGAAGAGCCGCACCTCGACCGAGGCGTTGCTGTCGTAGTCGCGATGCGCCAGCGCGTTCACGATCGCTTCGGCAACAGCGTCGGGAGGCAATTCGTAGGCGACCGGGGCTTGGTTCCCGCCCGCGCGGGTGCCGACGGAGCGATCCAGCTTCGAGAGGACAAAATCCCGCGCTGCATCTGCCTGCGCGAACACGTCACCGTCAAACACCTGCATCGAAGAGAACGGGCGACGGAAGACCGTCCCGTGGATGTAGACGCACTTGGTCAAGGCGGTTGTGTGGAATCGCTGCGGCTCGGATCCGAAGAGGAGGACCGCCGCATTCAGCGGCTTGCTGCCCTCCGAAAGGCGCAGATGGGTCAACAGGGCTTCTTTCGTTGTGTTCGGCTTCAAAGGGAAGTTGCGCTCGCGGCGCGCCACCTGGATGAACCAGCGCACCCGGTCGTCCGATATGTCCTTCAGGTTCGCCTTGTCGGACGGAGTGGCATCGAAAGGCAGGACACGAAGCGCGCCCGAATCCTCGAGGAATTGAACGAGGCTGGAATACACCTCTGCCTTGAGCCCGGCCTCATCCTCGACGCGACGTCGCACCACATCGCCGCTGGCCTTGCGGATCAATTCCCGCATCTTGGGCAAGCGCTGCTTCTCGTCGCTGCCCCAAACGTAGACAAGGCGGGTCTTCTTGCGCTTCGTCGCGTGGTCGTACTCGCGCTCGGTCGGCGAGATCCCCTCCGAGTCCTCGCTTCCATATTCATACCCAAAGAGCCCGATATAGACCTCGCAGCGTTCGACCTCGCGGAGGTAGACCTCGTCCGCGCGACGGTCAGTCGCTGGCAGATCTTCAAAGACAAAGACGTCGGACACGAACCGGCGCAGCATCGCGTCGCCAAGCAGGAACGCCTTGAGGCCGCGTCTGATGGGCTCGAACTCACGCTGAACGCTGCTGATGAACACTCGAAAACGGGTAGTTCGCATCTTCGCTACCTGACCATTTTGCTGACATCAGCAATATGGTCGGATGCCGGATCCGTGGGGTTAGAGAGAACGATTTTGTTGACGTCAACAAAATGGTCTGAAATGGGACGATTCCACGAAACTGGGGGCTTCATGCCCACCTGATACCACCAGCCTGGGTCGGTCGGGGACCATTTTCCTGACGTCAGGAAGATGGTTTGGACGGCTCTGGGCATGGCTCTGATGCTCATGCTCCCGCCTTCGTCGCGGCGGCGACCATCTTGTCGAACTGGCCTTCGACCTTGGCCTTGAAGTCGGCCTCGATCATGTAGACCTCAGTGAACTCGGCGAAGGCCCAGCGGCCGTGGCGCTTCCTATGGTTCACGCCGGGGACCCACATCGTGTCCATCGTCGCCTTCTTCTCCTTGGCGTCTTCCTTGCGGTAGCCCTTGATCTCGACGATGAGGTTGAGAAGGTCGTCCTCGCCGTGGCCGTCTTCGATGAGGACGATGAAGTCAGGGATGTAGCGGCGCATCTCGGAGCCGTAGCGGTACGGGACCTCCAGGCCGAGGTTGTGGTTCTTCACGTAGCGCCGGACGCGGGGGTGCTTCTCGGCCACGCGGCAGAACTCGGCCTCCCAGTCGCTGTCGAGGATGATCCAGTTCACCTGGCACCGTTCGGAGCTTGCTTCCCACCTGTCGGTCCGGGATGTCGCGAACTTCACATGTGCGGTGGAGCCGATGGGGTTGTAGGCGTCGAGGACGGCGGTGATGGGGCTCTGGCCGATGTGCGCGCGGTTGATGCCGGCGATAATCCGCTCGCAGGCCATGTCGGCGAGCATCTTGTAGCGAAGCTGCGCCGGGTACGTCCCGCCCTTGCAGACGAGGTAGCCGTCGAGCCACTGGCGCGCGATCCGCTTGAGCTGGCCGAAGAGATTGAGCCGCGGCTCTTCGCCCGGATCACGCCACTTCTGCAGGACTAGGTGGGAGGTCAATTCGTAGAGAACCTGGGACGGGCGTACGTCCTTGGTGTGGACAAGGTTCAGGTCCACACGTTCGCCGATGATGCCCGACTGTTGGGTTTCGGTGGCGCCCACGAGGTCAGGCGTGAGTTCGAGGATGGAGTCGTCGTTGAAAGTCGCGGTGAGTCGCTCGTTGGGCAGCTCGACGCGGTAGCCGGCCACGCGCGGAAAGCGGATCTCCAGGGCGTCGCGCTCCGGGCGCATCGCTTTGACCATGATCGTCTCGCGGGGCGGCTGGGGCGGGGCGATGACAGGCTTGGCGGTGAAGTTGAAGGGAATGCCCAGGATGTCGGCGTACTCGACGTTGAAGAGGCCCTCGTTCTCACCGTCTTCGTTGAGTTCGTAGGACTGGCGTCGCAAGGCGCGGCCGATCACCTGTTCGCAGAGGAGCTGGGTGCCGAAGGCGCGAACGCCGAGGACATGGGTGACGGTGTTGGCGTCCCAGCCTTCGGTGAGCATCGAGACGGAGACGACACAGCGGACCTTCTCCCCCAGCTTGTCCACTTTCCCGACCGTGTTCATGACCTCGCGGAGGAGCTCCTGATCGCTGAGGTTCTCGGCCTGGCGGGGATCGCCGGTGCGTTCGACGATGTCGCGACGGAAGCGTTCGATCTCGTCTCTGGCCATACCGCGGAAGTTGTCGTCCAAGGCTTCCCCGGACTCAAGCTGCTCGCTGTCGATCAGCAGCGTGTTGGGGCGCGGGTAGGGGCCAAAGTGGACGCCAGGCGCCGCGACCGACAGTATCGCTCGTTCGATTCCATATTCGTCCATCATGGACAGATGGCTCGTCTCAGCGTGCTTATAGACGCTTGGATGTTCGACCCCCTTCGACGCCAGGTACTCGAAGTAGAAAGGTGGAATCACGTGGTGGTGCACGTCAATAAGTCCACGCGCCATGGCAGGTCTCCTTTGATCTTGATTGGTTCGCGCTCGGCGATGGTCAGTCCTCGACCGGCAGGCGCTACGTCGCCACGAGTCCGCGGGGCAGCGGTACGGGCAGGTCGTTGTAGGTGACAATCCCGGGCGCCGCGGCGACGACGTACGGGATCGCGTATATTGCCGGCATCGCCGTCATGATCATTCCGAGCACCATGAAGTCGGC
>JANODX010000095.1:0-7288 GCA_031412915.1 Vicinamibacteria bacterium
CCGGCCTGGCACCGGCGGATGGGACGCTCCGGCTCGGTCGCCGTCGCACCAGCCCTCCCTGGCCAGCAGTTCCACGACCTGCTCATGGTCGACATGCCCCGCCACGGCGATCACGCAGTTTCCCGGGAAATACCCCGCGCGGTGGGCCGCCTGGACGTCGCCGGCCGTGAGGGCGCCGACCGTCTCCGGTGTGCCGAGAATGGAGTAGCCGTAGGGGTGATCGGGCCAGAGCTTCTCGCTGAACAGCTCGAAGACGAGATCGTCCGGGGTGTCATCCACCATGGCGATTTCCTCGAGCACGACCTTCCGCTCGAGCGAGAGATCGGTATCGCGCAGCAGCGGCCATTCCCCGGGCCGCGCTCGTGGTGGACATGCGTGAGCCGACCTTCGTCTCCCATTTCGGCCGCGCCCTGGAGAAGCTCAAGCGCCAGCCCGTGAAGGTCAGCCTGATCTTTCTGGAGGCCTCGGACACCGCCCTGATTCGGCGTTTTTCCGAAACCCGAAGAGCCCATCCGCTGGCCGCCAACCAGCCGGTGCGCGAGGGACTGCGCGAGGAGCGCCAGGCCCTCACCTCGATTCGCCGGCTGGCCGATTACGTCCTCGACACCTCGACCCTGAGCGTCCACGACCTGAAGGGTTACATCCAGGAACATTTTGGCGACCGGACGGGGACGCACGGACTGGTCCTCACCGTGCTGTCTTTCGGGTTCAAGCTGGGGCCGCCGACCGAGGCCGACCTCGTCTTCGATGTTCGTTTCCTGAAGAATCCGCACTTCGACCCCAGGCTGCGCCGTCTGAGTGGCCTCGACCCGAAGATCATTCGATTTCTGAAGCGTGCGCCGGGGACGATCGAGTTCCAGTCGCGGCTTCTCGACTTCCTGAGTTTCGTGGTTCCGAAGTATGTGGCCGAGGGCAAGGCCTACCTGACCATTGGCGTCGGATGCACCGGCGGCCGTCACCGTTCGGTCATGATCGCTCGGGAACTGGCCCACGGGCTCGACCAGATCGAAGGGGTCACCGTCCGCCTCCGTCATCGCGACCTCAAGCAGAAATGATCGGCATCCTGGTAGTGACCCACGGCGACGTGGCGAAGGAACTGGTGAACGCCCTGAAGATGATCGTGGGCGAGCAGCAGAAGGTGTTGGCCCTCTCCATCGACTGGGAGGTCGACGTGGACGTGGCCAAAGGTCATATCGGGAAGGCGATCGCCCAGTGCGGAAGGAAGAACGTCCTCATCCTCACCGACATGTTTGGCGGCACGCCCACGAATCTGGTGCTGCCCTTCAAGGGCGACGACGTGGAGGTGGTCACGGGGGTGAACCTTCCCATGCTCATCAAGGCCTGTCAGATCCGGAGCAAGCCGCTCGCCGAGGTCGCTCGCCTGGTGTGCGCTCAGGGCCGGGAAAGCGTTCAGGTCGCAGGAGATCTGCTGAGTTCTCCCAAGCCGTGAAGCGGAAGACCGTGCGCGTCGTCAATCCCCTGGGGTTTCATGCCCGTGCGGCGGCCCGTTTTGTGGCCGAGGCTTCCCGTTTCACCTCTCAGGTCACCGTGGTGTTCAAGGATAAGGAAATGGATGGGAAGTCGATCCTCGGGCTGCTCCTCCTGGCCGCACCGTTTCAGGCCAGCATTCAGTTGAGAGCCGAGGGCGGGGATGAGAAGGAGGCGCTCCGCGCTTTGGCCGCTCTGGTGGCCGCGGGTTTCGGCGAGGTCGCCAAGAGGTGAGGCTTTCCGGTTTCGCGATCGCCCCCGGGCGTGTGCTCGGGAAGGCGTTCGTTTTTCGGCGGGCCGAACGCCAGGTGCCTTTTCGGAACATCGAGCGGGCGGCGGCGCCCCAGGAAAGAGACCGGCTGCAGACCGCGCTTCGGGCGGCCCAAACCGAACTTGCCGACCTCCGGGCCCGGCTGTCCCGTGAAGCGGGGGAGGCCCACGCCTACCTCTTTGATGCGCAGATTCTGATGCTGCAGGATCCGCTCTTCGCGGGCCGGAGCCTCACCCTTATCGAGGAGCGGCTCATCGGAGCCGAGTGGGCCCTGTCCGTGGTGTGCGACGAGTTGCGCCGGCTCTTCGCGCGCGCGTCTGCGGTCATCGCCGAGCGGTCGCACGATCTCGACGACGTGCTCGACCGTGTTCTGGCGCTTCTGGGCGGGACGAAGGGCGATCTGGTTCTGCCCGCGGGAGAAAAGATCGTTCTCATTTGCGAAGACCTGAAGCCGTCTGAAGCCGCGGAGATCGACTGGTCGCGGGTTGGCGCGTTCGTGGCCGACCACGGCTCGCCTACCCATCATATGGCGATCCTGGCCCGCTCGCGGGCCCTCCCGTGCGTGTTGGGTGTGCGCACCGCGACCGCTCACGTGGCCAGCGAGGCCATGGTGCTGGTCGATGGAGATGCGGGCTTCGTGGACACGAATCCGTCCGCGGAGACGCGCACCGATGAGATCCCCAGGCTCACCCTCCCGAGACCCGCCGAAGGCCCCGCCCTCACCGAGGACGGTGTCGAGATCGTGCTGCGAGCCAACATCGAGTTTCCGTCCGACATCGGCATGGTCCGCGACGCGGGAGCCATGGGGGTGGGCCTGTTCAGATCCGAGTACCTGCTCTCCCGGCAAGGTCGGGCGCCCGCCGAGGATGCCCAGCTCGAACTCTATCGACGGCTCGCCCTCGCGGTGGCTCCCCATCCCCTGACGGTGAGGACGTTCGATCTCGGTCCCGAGGATCTGGCTCCCGCCAGCCCCTCGAGCCCGAACCCCGCGCTCGGGCTTCGCGCCTTTCGCCTCCTCTCGAGAGGCAGCGACTATTTCCGTGGCCAGATCCGGGCCCTTCTGCGGGCGGCCGACGAAGTGCCGATCCGCATCCTGTTCCCGTTCGTGGGAGGAGTGACCGAGGCCGACGAGATCCTGAGCCTGGTGGAACAGCTCGAGGGCGAGCTTCGATCCTCGGGCCGCGCGTTCAGGAGGCCTCTCCTCGGGGCCATGATCGAGATACCTTCGGCTGCGCTGGTGGCCGAGTCCCTGGGCCGGAAGTTCGACTATCTGTGCGTGGGCACGAACGATCTCATTCAGTACACCCTGGCCGTCGACCGCGCGGATCCGCGCGTCGGCCACTTGTATGCCCCGTTTCATCCCGCCGTGGTCCGGCTCCTGGACGACATCGTGACCGCATCGCGGGCGGCGGAAGTGGCACTTTCCGTTTGCGGCGAAATGGCGGCCAGCCGCGAAGGCGCCCTCCTGCTTGTCGGCCTCGGTTACCGCGAGCTCTCGATGGCTCCTTCCTCGATCCGGCTGGTTCGTGAGGCGCTCGCCTCATCTCGGCTCGTAGAAATGGAACAGGCGGTCAGCCGCGTGATCAAATCCGACAGTCTGAGCGCCGATTCCTTTGCCTGCGCCCTCGCCGCGATACAAGGTGCCAGATGAGGGCGGGATCGGGGTTTGACCCGACGATCGACGGCGCGAATCAATGGAATTGCGAGGGTCACCCGTGAACGAAAGCATCAAGCGCATCGACAAGCCCTGGGGTTACGAGATCTGGTGGGCCCGCACTGACCGCTATGTCGGAAAGCTGCTGCACATCAAGGCGGGCGAGAGTCTGTCCCTTCAGTATCACAACGTGAAGGACGAGACGATCCTCGTCCAGGCGGGGACTCTGCTTTTCGAGACCGGAGCGAGGGACAACCCGACAGCTCTCACGAGAACCGAGATGAAACCGGGCGACCTGTTCCACATCACGCCCGGGACCGTCCATCGTATGACCGGCGTCACCGACGTCGATCTCGTGGAGGTGTCGACACCGGAACTCGACGACGTGGTGCGGCTCGAAGACCGGTACGGGAGAGCGGGGACCAACAAGCCCTGAGGGCGCGCGCCTCCACCAGGGCGCGAAGGCGTTACGAGAGCCCGATGCGCTCGAGGATGGCCGCGAACCGATCCGTCCCGCGGAGGCTGTCGAGGCCGGGATCGACCTTCATCAGGGACAGGCCGCCGTCGCGTTCGCTGCACGCCCTCTCGAGCCATCTCAAGGCCTCGCTCGCCGCACCGATCTCCGCGTGCAGGCGGGCGCGCACGTAGGGCGAGGTTTGCACCTCGCTCCCCGGGGCCTCCGCCAGTTCGAGGTAGGTGCGCCAATATCCCTTCACGCCCGACTGCGCGTAGGCGTTCTCCAGCTGGGTCGCGATCTCGCGATTCAAGGCGTCCGGCGACCGCAGGAACTCCGAGATCGGCTGATGGAACATCCCCATCTGATTCGACGCCATCAGCAGACCGGTCCGCGCGTCCAAGAACTCGGGCTCCAGGTCCATGGTCGCCCGGTACTGGTGGGCGGCTTCGTCGTAGCGCCGCGCGAGGTAGAGCACGAGACCCAGATCGGTGTTGATGGCGAGGGACAAGGGGTCGAGGTGCAGCGCGCGTTCGACCTCGAGGAGCGCTTCGTCGAACTGGCCGCGGGCCACGAGGTACATGCCGTACCAGTGGTGCGCGGGGGCGTAGTGGTGGTCAGGCTCCAAGGCTTTCTGAAACTCCGCCCCCGCCCCCGCCCAGTCCCAGTCGAAGAGCATCTTGACGAGAGCGAGGGAGGCGTGAGCCTCCACGAGAGCGGAATCGATTTCAAGGGCCCGCAGGGCGGCGGCATTGGCCTTGGGCATGGTCTGCCGGGGCGAGAGTCGACTGTAGTGGCTGAGGATCGCGTAGCAGTCGGCCAGTCCCGCATAGGCCTTGGCGCAGAGCGGCTGTCGATCGAGGGCCTGCTGAAAGCAATGGATGGCCTTTTCCATGGCGCTGGCGGTTCTCTTCGCCCAGAAGTGGCGCCCCTTCAGGCACAGCTGGTGGACCTCGGTGTTCTCGGAGTAGCGCTTGCCCAGCAACTCCCGAGCCGGCCCCTTCGCCCGGGCCTCCTCGCCGCCTTCGGGCAACTCGCGCACCTCGGCGACGAAGCAGTACCCCTTCTTTGGAACGGTGACGATGTAGCGATGGTCCTTGATCTTTTCCCCCAGGGCCTTGCGGAGCATGAAGACCGTTTGGGTGAGATTGGACTCGAGGACCACCGCGTCGGGCCAGATCCGGCCCAGCAGCTCGTCCTTTCCCAGAATGCTGCCCGCGTTCTGGACGAGAGCCAGCAGGGTCTCGAAGGCCCGGGAGGTGAGCGTCACGGCCTGATCGTCGCGAAGGAGGAGACGCTTTGAGACCTGAAGCGCGAAGGGACCGAACAGGTAGACGGGTTTTGGGGACGCCAGTACAGTCGTTTTCCGATCCTCCAATATTATTTGAGAAGATTTTAGACCAGCCGACGAAGACGCCCAAGACCGGCCCGCCGTACGCTCCGATCATGTCCAACCTTGCGATCGATCCCGTCTCGGGAGCTATGGAGTGGCCATATCCCCTCGAGTACGATCGGGTGGACGAGATCGATACGGACGTGCTGGTGATCGGCGGGGGGGCTTCGGGATGTTTCGCCGCCATGGGGGCTTCCAGCCGCGGCGCGCGGGTCGTGATGATGGAGAAGGCCGCTACCCTGACCAGCGGGGCCATGGGCTCGGGCTGCGATCACTGGGAGATGGCCGCGACCAATCCCTGCTCGAAGGTCACCCCCGAAGATCTGGCTGACGCCATGATCCGCGGCCATCACGGCTACAACAACGGCATCTCCCACTACATCGAAGCCCGGGAGGGCTACGACCGGCTTCTCGACCTGGAGCGATACGGCGGGAAGATCCGCGACACCGGCGACGAGTTCGTGGGCGCCGATTTTCGCGACGACGCCACCAAGTTCATGTTCGCGTACGACTACGAGAACCGCTTCAGCCTGCGGGTGTGGGGCGCCACTTTCAAGGCCGCCATGTATCGCGGGGCGAAGCTGATGAAGGCCCAGGTCATGGACCGCACGATGGGTGCTGCACTCCTCACTGAAGGCGGGCGGATGGGTGCTCGGGTCGTGGGTGCCATGGCCATCAACGGGCGCACCGGCCGCCTCACGGTTTGCCGCGCAAAGGCCACGGTCTTCTGCATGTCGCGACCCACCCGGCTTTGGCTCTTCGCCCCCGGCGCCACCGGAATTTCGGAGTTCCGGCCGCCCCAGTGCACGGGCGACGGCCACGCCATGGCCTGGCGAGTCGGCGGGCAGTTCACCATGCTCGAGAAGTCGTGTGAGGGCCAATGGTCGGGGCTGCGCAGCTTCCCGCCCTACAGCACCGGCAACAATCACAACACCTGGTACGCCTGCACGATGGTCGATGCCGAGGGCCGTGTGATCCCGTATGTGGATCGCGACGGCAACGAACTCAAGACCGTGGCCGAGCGATATCGGCCGGCACCCGGCCAGAAGTTCTTCATGAAGGGCGGGGGCGAGCCCGACTTCCCGTTTTACGAGTTCGAGGGCCCGGAGACCATTCCCCCCACCGAGGCCTTGAAGCGCGGCTACAAGTTGCCCTTCTACGCCGACCTGACCAGCATGCCCGAGGCGGAGCGCAGAGTGATCTGGGGGATGATGGTGGGCAACGAAGGGAAGACCAAGACACCGGTGCTCGGGGCCTACACCAAGGCCGGATTCGATCCCACCCGCGACGTTCTGCAGAGTTATGGCGACGGCTGGAGGTCCGGCCAGTTCCTGCCCCAGGAACGGCAGTTCTTCGGCATCCCCGGCGGCATGGTCAACGACTGGAAACTCATGACCAACCTCCCCGGCCTCTTTGCCGCGGGCGACGTTCTCTTCGCGTCGGATTGCGTCGGTCACGCCGCCGCCACCGGCCACTACGCGGGCCGGCACGCCGCCGACTACGCTACCAAACACGGGCCGGTGCAGCTCCACGAAGCGCAGGTCGCGTCCGAGCGCGCACGCCTCTACGAACCGCTCCAAAGGAAGAGCGGTGTGAGCTGGCAGGCCCTGAGTGAAGCGATCACTCGGGTGATGCAGAACTACTGCGGCGCGGTGAAGAGCGACGACCTCCTGCAAGAGGGACTCCGCAGCCTCGCGGAGCTGCGGGAGAACGAAGCGTCCGCCCTTTACGCCAGGAACCCCCACGACCTGATGCGGGTGCAGGAGACACTGAACGTCCTTTCGAATGCTGAGCTCGTGATCCAGTCGTGCCTCGCCAGAAAGGCGAGTTCGAAGCAGTTGATGTTCAACCGCCTCGACTATCCCGCCATGGACCCGGCGGATTGGCACAAGTTCGTCACGGTCTCCCGGGACGAGGGCGGGGTGCGCACCGGATCTCTACCCATCGACTACTACGGCAATCTGACGGAAAACTACGAGCGCCTCAATTCCGACTACATGGCGGAGATCCGGCAATGAGCAAAGTGTT